>MWAC01000231.1 GCA_002068815.1 Firmicutes bacterium ADurb.Bin467
CGAGCCGGTACTCCAGTTCGCCGGGCCCCTCCTCCCCGTACGTGCCCGAGGTGCGCATGTACGTGAAGCCGTCCGCGGCGGGGGCCGTCGCGTGCAGCACCTCCTCGAACGCGACCGGGTAGCACTGGCCGCTCCACACGTCCTCGAACTCGTCCGGCGCAAACTGCGGCCCGCCGACGGTCACCTCGTCCCCGTTGAGCACCGCGCTCCTGTCGGCAAACGCGTAGGACCTCTCCGCATATCCGTCCATGTAGACGAGTATGCCCTTGCCGAACTCCGTGTCGAAGAGCGTCTCGTAGACCGTCGCGTATGCCGTCCCGTCCGGCTCGACGTAGTCCATCCGGATCGTCAGCGAGCCGTGCTCCTGGACGAGCTTCGCCTCGTCGTTCATGAAGTCGATCAGCATGAACAGCATCGTCTCGCTGCCGTCGGTCTTCTCCATCCAGTAGGGGTAGGTCACCTCCCCGGTCACGGGGTCGACCTCCGCGAGCTCGCCCTCGGCCGCGGACCCGTCCGCCTCGGGCGCGATCTCCTCCAGCGGCGGCACCGTCGCCTGCGCCGGCTCCGCGGTCTGCGAGGCCTCGACCTTCCACTTCGTCGCCGCGAGCGACGCGCCCGCGGGGATCAGCGCGAGCGCGATCAGCAGGACAATCCATCTGCGCATATGAAAGCCTTCCTTCCTATGTATATACAAAAACCGGCGCTGTGACGCGCCGGCTCGCTTCAAATTACTCGGTCTCGAACTCCACCGTGACGGAGGCGCTGACGTTGACCAGCGCGGCCTGCACGAGCGTTCCCGCGCCCGCGGCGCTCTCGGGCTCCGCGTACTTGTAGTTGCGCATGCTGTCGTAGGTGTAGTTGTAGCCCTCGACGATGCTCCCGATGCCCTTGATCTTGAGTCCCGCCGCGGAGGCGAGCACTTCCGATTTGCGCATCGCGTCCCGGACGGCCATGCCGAGCGCCTCCTCCTGCGAGGCGGTGTCGTCCTTCAGCGTGAACTGCACGTTGTCGAGCGAGTTCGCGCCCGAGGCGAACGCCGCGTCGATCAGCGCGCCGATGTTTGCGATGTTCTCCGTGCGCACAGACAGGGAGTTGTATGCCGTGTATCCGGCAATGACCTCCGCCCCGGCCGTCGAGTAGTCGTAATTGGCATAGATGCCGATCGAATCCGTGTTGATGTCCTTCTCCGCGATGCCGGCGTCCAACAGCGCCTTGCGCACCGCGGCGATCTTTTCGTTGACGGCCGACTGCGCCTTGAGCACGTCCTTCGCCGCCTCGCGCACGCCCAGCGAGATGATCGCCAGGTCGCTCTCGACGAGCACCGTGCCGCTTCCCTGCACCGTCAGCTTCGCCCCGTCGGCGAACGCCGCGCCCGTGAGAAGCAGAGCCGCCACGAGCACCGTTGCGAACAGTTTCTTCATACAAATCCCTCCCAACCTCGTCTAAAATTTATGTCATTCGTGCCTGCGGCGCTTGCCGACGAGCACGACTCCGACCCAGATGACGCCGATCAGCGCGATGCCGACGCCGGCATACGGCGCGATGACCGCGAGCGAGACGCCCATGTCCGCGAAGAACTTTCCGAGCGAATCGAGCGACCGGGCGAAGCCCTGCCTCGCGCCTCCCTCGCCCTTCTCGCCGCCGGCGATGACCGTGGCCGCGAGCGGCGCGCCCTCGTTGAGCACGATGTCGACGCGGGAGTGGTCGAGCTGCGTGGAGAAGCCGCGCAGCGTGCTCTCCAATTCGTCGATCTTCGCGTACACGCCCTCGAGCTGCGCCTCCAGCGCCTCGAGCTCCGCCGCGTCGTCCGCCTCGGCGATCAGCGCGTTCAGCCGGTCCTGCTCGAGGCGCATCGTCTCGAGGCGGCCCCCGGCGTCGTAGTACTTTGTCGAGACGTCCGTGCGGTTGAGCGCCTCGTAGGTCACGTTGCCGACGAAGTCCAGCGCCTCGAGGAACGCGTCGAGCTCCTCGCTCGGCACGTCCGCCGCGATCGTGGCCCTGCGCCCGCCGCCCTCGTCGAGCACCGCGTCGGCGAGCATCGTGCCGCCGTATTCGTCGACGAGCCCGGCGATCGCCTCGCGCGTCAGGTCAAATGTCTCGGAATACATCTCCCGGACGGCGCTGACGGCGAGCAGCCGCTCCCACGCCTGATCGGTCGGGATGCTCTCCGGCTCCTCCGCGATCAGCGGTTCGGCGGGCTCGGCCGCGGCGAACGTCGCCATCTTCGGCGACATCTCCGCGTCGTCGGCGGTCCCGTCGGCCTCGATCGACGCGTAGCGCGGCGCGGGGACGGCCGCGAGCTCCGGCTGCGAGGTGTAGAACTCGGCGGGCGGCGCGGCGACCGGCGACCTATGTACGTCCTCGATCGCCGCGGAATCGCTGCCGAAGTCCAATACGCCCGTCGAGCGGAACATGACCGTCGTTCCCGCGAGCAGCACAAACGCCGCGGCGACCGTCGAGAGCGCCCGGTACAGAACGCGGCTCTTCCGGCGGCCCGCCTCCCTGCGCACGGCGCCTCTCCAGGCGGCCTGCGCCCTGAGCGGCACGGCGAGATCGTCGTTCATCCGCGCGAGGGACGCCTTCAGCGTTTCGGCGCAGCAAAGTTCATCCTTGCACTTGGAGCAGTCCTGCGCATGGCGGAGGAATTCGCACTGCCCGGGCGGCGACATTTCGCCGTCGAGGTAGGCGTCCAGCGAATCCATGAATTCCCTGCAGTTCACGCGCACACTCTCCTTTCTGTTGTTTCGATTTTTAGACGCCGGCCCGGTCGAAAAGTTCCATCTGCCCCGACAGAATTTCCCGGAGCCTGGCCCGCCCCCGGCTGATTCTGGACTTGATCGTGCCGACGTTCGTCCCGAGGATGTCCGCGATCTCGTCGTAGGCGCAGCCCTGGATGTCGCGCAGCACGATCGCCGAGCGCATGTCCTCCGGCAGCGCGTGGATCGCCCGATCGAGCGCGCGCCGCCGCTCGGCGCTGAGCGCGTGGTGCTCCGGGGTATCCAGGTCGTCGGACGGCGACCAGCCCGTCTCCAGTTTTTCGTCGAGGGATGTGGCCTTGCGGCGCTTGTTCCGGCGGAGCTCGTCCAGGCAGGTGTTCATCGTGATCCGGTA
>MWAC01000232.1 GCA_002068815.1 Firmicutes bacterium ADurb.Bin467
GGCTCGACCGCCTATTCGCTGTCCGCCGGCGGGCCGATCGTCTGGCCGGGGCTGGACTGCTTTGTCTTGACGCCGGTCTGCCCGCACACGATGAGCGCCCGGCCGTTTGTCGCCCCCGCGAGCAACCGCGTGACCGTCAAGGTGCTCGGCGACCCTTCCCAGACCCATGCCGTGCTCGACGGCCGGCGAACGCTCGAGCTGTCGGAGGACCGATCGTCGGTGACCATCGTCAAGGGCGTGCGCAAGGCGCGGTTCGTCCGCCTGCGCGAGCGCGATTACTTCGGCCTTCTGCGGGAGAAACTCTCGCAATGGACGCACTGACCCCCCGAAACCACGCACTAGGAGGCTCGGCATGAAAAGCGTACGCCACGACATGATATTGGAGATCATCGAGAAGAAGGACATCGAGACGCAGGAAGAGCTGGCCTCGGAATTGAAGGCGCGCGGCGTTCGGGTTACGCAGGCGACCGTCTCCAGGGACATCAAGGAGCTTCGGCTGCTGAAGGTTCTCTCGGAGAACGGAGGGTATAAATATGCAACGGTCGAGCGCGCCGAGCGCGGGATGAGCGAGCGGTTCATACGCATACTCGCGGAGTCGATGATGTCGATCGACTCGGCGATGAATTTGATCGTCATCAAGACCATCACCGGGAGCGCGCAGGCCGCTGCCGAGGCGATCGACTCGCTCAAGTGGCAGGAGATACTGGGCACCATCGCCGGGGACAACACCATACTCGTCATCGCGCGCTCGGAGGAGATCGTCGATTCCATCGTCGGGCGCATACAGGCGCTGATCAAAAGATAGCGAGGCCAAGTCGTGCTTCTGGAAATCAACATCCGCAACATCGCCCTCATCGAGTCGCTCGGAATCGAGTTCTCGAGGGGCTTTAATGTGCTCACCGGCGAGACCGGCGCGGGGAAGTCGATCGTCGTCGACAGCCTGAACCTCGCGCTCGGCGGCCGCGCGGAGCGGGACATGATCCGCACCGGCGCGGAGAAGGCGAGCGTGCAGGCGCTGTTCGATATCTCGGACTGCCCGCGCGCCGCCGAGGTGCTCGAGGGGATCGGCGCGTCCGCCGAGGACGGGCTCGTCGCGGTCTCGCGCGAGCTCTCGGCGTCCGGGCGGAACATCTGCCGCGTGTCGGGCGCGGTCGTGCCGCTTCAGTCCGTCCGGCGGCTGACGTCGCTTCTGATGGACATCCACGGCCAGCACGAGCACCAGGCGCTCCTGGACCCCGAGCGACACATGGGCTTTCTCGACGCGTTCGGGACGGACGCGCACCGCGCGTCGATCGCCGGGATCGCGGAGAAATACCGCGAGCGGATGCGGCTCGCGGGGGCGATCAAGTCGGCGCTCTCGGACGCCGCCGGGCGGGAGCGCGAGCTCGAGGACATCGACCGGCAGCTGACGGAAATCCTCTCCGCGAAATTGAAGCCCGGCGAGGAGGCCGAGATCGCGGCGCGGCTCAAGATCCTGCAGAACGCCGAGCGCGTTCGGGAGAGCCTGTCGTCCGCGTATCAACTTACTTACGACGCGCCGATGAGCGCGCAGGAGGCGCTGAGCCGCTCGGCGGACGCGCTTTCGAAGATCGCCTCGCTCGACGCGCGCTACGAGGCGCTCGCCTCGAGGCTCCGGGAGCTTACATACGCCGCGCAGGACGCGGGCTGCGAATTGCGCGACGCGCTCGAGGAGGTCGACGGCGACCCCGCGGAGCTCGAAAAGCTGTCCGAGCGGCTCGACCTGATCCGCCGGCTCGAGAAGCGGTACGGGCCGGAGCTCTCCGACGTGATCGCGCGCGGGGAAACGCTCAAGAGGCGCCGGGCGGAGCTCGCCGGCGGCGAGGAGGACGTCGCGGAGCGGAAAAGGCAGTTGAAGGCGATGGACGCGGAATTGAAGGCCGCGTGCGCCGCGCTCACGGACGCCCGGCGCGCGATCGCCGACGGCCTCTCGAAAAAGATTCTCGATCACCTGAAGGACCTCGGCATGGGGAAGACGCGCTTCGAGATTCGCGTCGCGCCGGAGAAGATCACCGAGACCGGCGCGGATTTGGTCGAGTTCCTGATCTCGCCGAACCCGGGCGAGCCGCTGAAGCCGCTGCACCTCATCGCGTCGGGCGGCGAGCTCTCGCGCGTGATGCTGGCGCTCAAGGCCGCGTCCTCCGACGAGTACGGCGTCGACTCGATGGTGTTCGACGAGATCGACTCCGGCGTCTCCGGGCGCATGGCGCAGGCGGTCGGCGAGAAAATCGCGAAGATCGCCGGAACCCGGCAGGTGTTGTGCGTGACGCACCTGCCGCAGATCGCCGCGCTCGCGGACAGGCACTTCGTCGTCGAAAAGCGGCAAGCGGGGGAGCGCACCGAGACGACCGTGCGCGCGCTCGACGACGACGGCCGCGCGCTGGAGATCGCCCGGCTCGTCGGCGGCGCCGAGGCGGCGGGAAGCGCGCTCGAGCACGCGCGGAATTTGCTCAAGGCCGCGCAGAAGCGGCGGGAGGAATTATAAGAAAAGCGCCTGCATCGGCGCTTTTTATCGTGCAAATCGGGCTTACAGATTTTTCAGCGTCTTGATCCCGGCGATTCCCAAGAACAGCACGAAGCTCAGCGCGGCGCTGGCCGCGATCGCGACCGGCACCTTGACAAACGCCGCGAGCGCGGAGCACAAAAAGCTCCCGGCCGGGATCGCGCTCGTCATCACGGCGTTCGAGATGCCCGACAGCCGCGCCATGTATTCCTTCGGCACGTTGCGCATCAGCGCGGCGGCGAACACGACGTTGATGACGCCGGAGGAGAGCCCGAACATCAGGCAGGCGACGAGCGCGACGATGCGCCGCGACTCGAGGTCGCGGGCGAGCACCGCGAGCCCGAACAGCAGAAGCGCCGCAGACTGCAACAGCCCGAACGCGACGATCTGCGTGTTGCGGCGTATGCGCGTCAGCTTCGGGCAGATCACCGAGCCGATGCCCGTGCCGGCGACGACGAGAAACTGCATCGCGGACAGCACGCTCGCGTCGCCGTGCAGCCAGTCGGTGACGTAGGGGACCGAAAATGTTTGCAGCGGAACCGTCGAAAAGTTGATCAGCGCCGCGACGAACAGCAGCGCGATCAGCACCCGGTGCTCGCGGACGAGCCGAAGCCCCTTGGCAAAGTCGCTCAGCACGTTGCGGAAGTCGGCCCTGCCGCGCGTGACCGTCTCCTCGAGCCGTATGAACGCGATGACCGCGGCGGACAGCGCGAACGTCGCCACGTCGATCAAGAGCGCGACGCCGCGCCCGACGAGCAGTATGA
>MWAC01000233.1 GCA_002068815.1 Firmicutes bacterium ADurb.Bin467
TGTCGCCGCTGTCGGAGATGAACACCTGTCCGTCCGCCTCCATCGCGCGGCGCACCGCCTCCTCCGGCTCGACCGCCTCGACGAGGAAGCGGAACTCGTGCCGCGCGTCCCAGAACATCCGCGCGAGCCGGTCGGCGAGTTTCTGCGCCTCGGCCTCGTCATGTTCGTGCGTCACGACCATGTTCGGCCCCATGTAGGGCGCGTCGACCCACGGCTGGCCGTTGAACACCTGCGCCGAGAGCACGCCCGGCAATTGCTCCATCCGGTCGGCCTCCGCCATGATCGCGTTTAAAGGCGGCAGCGCCGTCTGCACCGCGTCGCCGGGGATCACGACCGGCGCGCGCGCCATCCGCGGCCGCGGGAGCAGGCCCCCGCGCACGCAATGCAGCAGAAGCCGCATGGCCTTGCGCTCGGTCTCGACGCGGTCTATGTGCGGCGCGGTGCGGAAGCCGCAGACGACGTTCGCCAATTCCACGATCCGGTCGGTGTTATTCGCGTGGAAATCGAGCGCGAGCGCGACCGGCACCCGGCGGCCGATCTTTGCGCGCACCCTCTCGAGCAGGTATTCCTCGCCGCTCCCGATCCCCTCGACGACCATCGCGCCGTGCAAATACAGCCACACGCCGTCGAGCCCGTCCGCCGGGAGCGCGTCGACGATGCCGTGCGCGAGTTTCAGAAAGTCCTCCCTCGCGACCGGGCCTCCGGGCAGCGCGTGCGCGTACAGCGTCGGCACGATCTGGGCGCCGGCCTCCTCGAGCATGTCGCCGATATTGACCTTCTCGAGCATGTCCCGGCCGTACGCGCGGTCGAAGTCGGCCTCGCACGTCTTGACCGGGGAGAGCGTGTTGCTCTCGCACTGAAGCGATCCGATTGCGATTCTCATTTTCTCGAGCTCTCATTCCGCGTCATGAACGCGTCGAACGAAACGACGAGCAGCAGCACGATGCCGCGTATCATCGTATTGTAGTAGCCCTGCAGCCCCAGGAACGCGAGTCCCTTGTAGAGCACGTAGATCAGCAGGATTCCGCCGACGGTGCGCCGTACGCTGCCCCGGCCGCCGGTCAGCGGCGTTCCGCCGACGACGGTCGCCGCGACGCAGGTGAGCGACAGGTCCGTCCCGTAGAGCACCGAGCCCGCGCGCATCAGGCAGACGAACATCGCGCCCGCGATGCCGGCCGACAGGCCCAGTATCGCGAATATGCTGAACCGCGAGAAGTTCACGTTGATGCCGGAGAGCTTCGCGGCGCTCAGGTTTCCGCCGGTCGCGTAGAGGTTGCGCCCGTAGCGCGTGTAGCGCATCACGTAGCTGGCCAGCAGCACGATCGCCGCGAAGATGTAGGTCAGGTACGAGATGCCCAGGAACGTCCCCTTGCCCATCATCGTAATAAACGCGTTCGAGGTCGAGATCATGTTGCCGTCGGTGAACAGCAGGCACCAGCCCTTGATCGCCGTCATCATGCCCAGCGTCGCGATGAACGGCGGAATCTTGCCGAACACGACGACGATGCCGTTGACCGCGCCGAACAGCGTGCATGTAAGCGCCATGACGGCGAACGCGGCGAGTATGCCGAGCGGCGTGCGGCCCCAGAGGTTCAGCAGGTAGCAGAAGAAGATCTGCGCCCACGCGAAGTTCGACGACAGCGACAGGTCGAACGCGCCGGTGATGATCGCGATGGTCATCGCGATCGCCGCGACGCCGTAGATCGAGGCGTCGATCAGCACGTTTTTGATGTTGCTGATCCGCACGAAGCTGGGCTTCACGGAGATCATCAGCAGTATGAACAGTATGAACAGCAGAAGAACCGCGTTCTCTCGCGCGAAGCGCCGGATTCCGGAGGAGCGTTGCATTATCTTGCCACCTCCCTGAGCTTTGCCTGCTTGTTGATGGTGTCGAGGATCACCGCGACGATGATGACGACGCCGCGCACGATCAGCTGCTCGTTCGACTGGACGCCCAGCACGTTCAGCGCCGTCAGCAGAAAGCCGATGACGAGCACGCCGAGCACCGTCTTTCCGACGCTTCCGGAGCCGCCGGCCATCGACGTCCCGCCGACCGCGACGCACACCATCGCGTCGAGCTCGTAGTTCTGCCCCTGCAGGACCGATGCGGAGTTCACGCGGCTGACGACCAATACGCCCGCGAGCCCCGCGCACATGCCGCAGAGCATGTGCGAGAGCAGCCTGACCTGCCGGATGCGTATGCCGGCCATCTTCGCCGCGCTCATGTTGGCCCCTAAGAAATACAGGCAACGCCCGAACTTCGTCTTCATCAGGATCAGCTGCATCACGACCGCGACGCCGACGAAGAAAACGACCGGAACGAAGCCGATGCCGAACTGCTTGAACAGCCCGCTCTTGTACGCCGCGGCCTGGAACATGCCCTGCACGACCGCCTGCGCGACCGCGCCGACGACGATCTGCATCGCGAAGGTGATGATGAAGCTCTCGCCCATCCTGCCGTTGACGATCGCCATGATCGAGCCGTTGATGCCGCCGATGACCGCGCCGATCGCGATGCCGACGGCGAGCACGAGGAGCGCCGCCCACCAGGGGGATACGGTGTCGACGGTCGTGGCGTTGATGATGAGCATCGTCACGACCGCGGACAGCGAGATCGTCGAGCCGATCGACAGGTCCATGCCGCCGCCGATGATCGCGTACGCCATGCCGATCGACGCGATGCCGATCGTCGAATACGCGCGCAGGATGTTCGTGATGTTGCGCCCGCTCAGAAACGCCGGGCGCACGGTCGAGGCGAAGATCGTGATCAGCACGATCGCCAGCACCATGCCCCACTCGCGCAGAAATCCGACGAAATTGAATCTTCTCGTGGGAAGGGATGTGTTCGTCACTTGCGTCACCGCCCCTGCATCAATTTTTGACCGCGAGCGCCATCACGGCCTCGGCCGTCGCGTGGTCGCGGTCGAGCTCCCCGACCTTCTCGCCGCCGCTCAATACGATCAGCCGGTCGGACATGCCGAGCACCTCGGGCAGCTCCGACGAGATCATGATGATCGACTTTCCCTGCGCGGCGAGCTGGTTCATCAGCAGGTATATCTCGTACTTCGCGCCGACGTCTATGCCGCGCGTCGGCTCGTCGAGGATCAGGATATCGA
>MWAC01000234.1 GCA_002068815.1 Firmicutes bacterium ADurb.Bin467
GTGGCCATCGCCGTCGCGCAGATGTCCGAGATGCGGATCACCTTCTGGCTGGCGAGGCACACGGCCGTGGGGCACGTAACGGTGATCAGCGCCTGTCCAAAATAGGTCGCGCACTGCGAGGAGGCGGCCTTCGCGGCGCGCACGATGCTCGAAAGCAGCGTCTCCTCGTTCGCCTGAAGGCTGAACACCGTGTTGACGCATGCCCCTTCGGGGAGAAAGACCGCGTATTGGACGAGGTATGTTCCGGGCCGGTTGACCATGACAAACGGGGAGTCGAGCGCGTAGTCGCACTCGGGGTCGGCCAGTATCTGCGAGAGCTCGATTCCCCCGCACTCGGCGCAGTTTCTGAGCGTACCAAGCTGATAGACCAGCGCGCCGGAGCCGCCGGCAGGGCCGGAGCTCATGGGAGCGCCCGAATCCTCGGGCTCTCGGGGGCCGGGGGGACAGTTTATCGGCGGGCGCGGCTTCTTCGGCGGCCGGCAGCACTGCCGCGCGGCCTGAAGGGCGCCTCCCGCGCGCATGCAGGAATCACATTCGCGAAGCATTGACATCGTATCACCTCGTATTCTTTGCTTCCGTGCATACTATGCGGGGCATTCCGCGCACGTGCGATGGGACACGCTTCCGCGATTGAACCGAAACCCGCCTTCCCGCGTCCAACGAACAGAGGAGGCTTGCATGGCAAAGATGTGGAAAATCGCGCTGCCTGTGCTTCTGCTGCTCGCGGCCATGGTCGCGGCGGCGCTGTACCGCGGGCTGGTGGTCCGGCGCTATCGGATTTCGACGACGAAACTCCCGGTGGGGGAGAGGCTCCGGCTCGTATTCCTCGCGGACCTGCATTGCACCCTGCACGGGAAGGACCAGTCGGCGCTTCTCGATCTGATCGCGGAGCAGAAGCCGGACGCGATCTTGCTCGGCGGGGATATCGTCGACGACGTGCGGCCGATGGCGAACGCGCTCACGCTGTTGGCCGGGCTTCGCGCGCTCGGCGTCCCGACATACTACGTGTCGGGAAACCACGAGCTCTGGCGGAACGACTACCCGGACGTCAAGAGGATCGTCGAGAGCTACGGCATCGCCGTGCTCGACGGGGATTTCGCCGAGCTGGGGCCGGTCCGGCTGTGCGGCATCGGCGACCCGAGCGGATACGGAAACTACGAAAAGGCGCTCGCGAACGCGTTTGCGGGCCTTCGGGACGACAGGTTCAACGTGCTGTTCGCCCACCGGCCGGAGCGGATCGAGCAATACCGCAAATACCCGTTCGACCTCGTGCTCGCCGGCCACGCGCACGGCGGGCAGGTGCGGATTCCGCTGATACTCAACGGCCTGTTCGCGCCGAACCAGGGGCTGTTTCCGAAGTACGCGGGCGGGGAGTACAGAATCGGCGGGACGGCGATGATCGTCAGCCGCGGCCTCTCGCACTACCCGCGGCTCCCGCGCGTGTTCAACCCGCCGGAGGTCGTCGTCGTCGACATCGAGGGCGCGCAATAGAGAGCAGACAACAGAGGCCACGCAATCTTAACCGCCGGGAATTTGACATTCCGGCGGTTTTGTGCTAGATTCTTGCCTGTACGGTTTTTTATTTACACGCTTTCGAAAGGAATGATGGATATGTCACAGCTCAAGGGAGCCTGCATCATCGGCCAGTCCGGAGGCCCGACCTCCGTCATCAACGCGTCCGCCTACGGCGCGATCAAGACCGCGCTCGAGAGCGACTCGATCACGAGGGTGCTCGGCGCGCTCAACGGCATCAAGGGCGTCCTCGAGGACAACCTCATCGACATGGGCAAGGAAGACCCGCAGGAGCTCGCGCTGATGAAGCACACGCCCTCCTCCGCGCTCGGCTCCTGCCGCTACAAGCTCAAGGACCCCGACCAAGACGACACCGACTACAAGCGCATACTCGAGGTCTTCCGCAAGTACGACGTCCGCTATTTCTTCTACAACGGCGGCAACGACTCGATGGACACCTGCAACAAGATTTCGAAGTTCCTGATGAAGAACGGCTACGAGTGCCGCGTGATGGGCATCCCCAAGACGATCGACAACGATCTGGCCGGCACCGACCACTGCCCGGGCTTCGGCTCCGCCGCGAAGTACATCGCGACCTCGGTCATGGAGGTCTACCACGACTCGCGCGTGTACGACACCGGCATGATCACGATCATCGAGTGCATGGGCCGCCACGCCGGCTGGCTGACCGCCGCGTCCTCGCTCGCCGCGCACAAGGGCAACGGCCCCGACCTGATCTACCTGCCGGAGGTCCCCTTCGACATCGAGCAGTTCACAGCGTCCGTCGAGGAAATCTATAAGAAGAACAAGAAGTGCCTCGTCGTCGTGTCCGAGGGCATCCACGACAAGGACGGCACCTTCATCGCCGAGTACGCGAACAAGAACATGACGAAGGACAGCTTCGGCCACGCGCAGCTCGGCGGCCTGGCCTCGTTCCTCGCGAATTACATCAAGGCCAAGACCGGCGCGAAGGTGCGCGGCATCGAGCTCTCGCTTCTGCAGCGGTGCGCGGCGCACATCGCCTCGAAGACGGACATCGAGGAGTCGTTCATGGCCGGCAAGGCCGCGGTCGAGAACGCCGTCGCCGGCGCGACCGACAAGATGGTCGGCTTCGAGCGCAAGTACGTCAACGGCAAGTACGCCTGCGAGACGAAGCTGTTCGACCTGACGATCGTCGCCAACGCCGAGAAGAAGGTCCCGCGCGAGTGGATCAATGAGAGCGGCAACGGCATCCTCGAGGGCTTCATCGACTACGCGCTGCCGCTGATCCAGGGCCAGACCGACCTCGCGATCGAGGACGGGCTGCCGAGGTTCGTAAGGCTCAGGAAGGTCAAGGCGGAGGCGTAAGCGCATCCCAAGCGGGGAGCGGAGATTTTTCTCGGCCCCCCGTTTTTTGTTGCCTGTCCCTTTCGGCGCGTGGTATAATGGGTATATCAGAGATGGAGGGCTTTCCAGATGAGCCGATTGGGAGAGACGATTCAGAAGGCGCGCGTCGCCGCGAAGATGACGGAGAAGGCGCTCGCGAAGAGGTGCGGCATGACCGAGGCCGTCATCAGGGACATCGAGGGCGGCAGGCGCATCGCCTCCGACGCGCAGGCGCAGCTGATCCTGAAGATACTGGGCGTCAAGAACCCGGTGTCGGCGGAGCTCGAGGTCGCGTCCGAGCCGGAGGTCAAAATCCGGCCGAAGCCGCGCCCGTACGTGCTGCCGGAATCGCAGGAGGAAACCC
>MWAC01000235.1 GCA_002068815.1 Firmicutes bacterium ADurb.Bin467
GCAAGGAGCTCGGCATCGCGATCGAGGACGAGCTGTCCGGGAAGCTCACGTGCAACCTGGGCATTTTGCGCTACGACGGCAGTCACCTGACCGCGCAATTGGACATCCGCTATCCGCTCTCGGCGTCCGAGGAGAAGCTCTGCGGGCAGATCGCAATGGCCATGTCGCAGGCCCGGGTCGCGATCACGCGGCTCTACGGCCACGCGCCGCACCACGTGCCGGCCGACCACCGGCTCGTCAGGGGGCTGATCAAGGCGTACAGCGACGTGACCGGCAAGAAGGGCTACGCGTTCGCGATCGGCGGCGGCACGTACTCGCGCTGCATGCCCGACACCGTCGCGTTCGGCCCGAGCTTCCCGGGCGATATCGACACCTGCCACATGCCGGACGAGAACTTTTCGCTGGAGAAGATGATGCTCAGCATCCGCATCATGGCGCACGCAATCGCGGACCTCGCGGGGCGGGAGAGCTGAGATGCCGCGCGTGTTTTCGATCGCGATCGACGGCCCGTCGGGTGCGGGCAAGTCGACCGTCGCGAAGGCCGTCTCGGAGCGGCTGAACGCGACGTACCTCGACACGGGCGCGATGTACCGCGCGGTCGGGCTGTTCATGCTCAGGAACGGCGTGCCGCTTGCCGACCGGGACGCGATCGCCGAAAACTGCGCGCGCGCCGAGGTCGACGTGCGCTACGGCCGCGACGGGCGGCAGCGCGTGTACCTCGGAGGCGAGGACGTGTCGGACGCGATCCGCACGGCCGAGGCGTCGCTCGCGGCGTCGGCGGTCTCGACGGTGCCGGAGGTGCGCAGGCGCATGGTCCAGCTGCAGCGGGAGATCGCGCGCGGCCGGGCGGTCGTCATGGACGGCCGCGACATAGGCACCGACGTGCTGCCGAACGCGACGCTGAAGGTGTTTTTGACCGCGTCGATGGAGGTGCGCGCCCGCAGGCGGCACCAGGAGTTGCTCGAAAAGGGCATGGATGAGCCGTATGAGAAGGTGCTCGAGGAATTGAGGCGGCGCGACGAGACGGACACGAAGCGCGCGGCCTCGCCGCTTCGCCGGGCCGAGGACGCGGTCGAGCTCGACTGCTCGGAGATGACGCTCAGGGAAGTGGCCGACAGGATCGTCCGGCTCGCGGAGACGGCGATCGGGGAGGGGGCGTGAGCATGTGGTTCTACGACTTCCTGCTTCCGGTCGCGCGCGCGTTTTTCTGGCTTCTGTATCCGCTTCGCGTATCCGGCGCGGAGAACATCCCGAAGGAGGGCGGGTTCGTGCTGTGCGCGAACCACGTGCACGCGCTCGACCCGTTCGCGCTCGCGGCGGCCTGCCACGGGCGGCGGCTGCGGTTTCTCGCGAAGGCGGAGCTGTTCCAAAAGCCGCTCTCGGCGAAGTTCTTCTCCGGAATCGGCGCGTTTCCGGTCCGCCGCGGCGAGACGGACCTCGGGGCGATCCGCCAGTCGATCAAGATACTCTCCGACGGCCACGCGCTCGGCATCTTCCCGCAGGGCACGCGCAGCCGCGAGAACGACCGCACGCACATGGAGACCGGCGTCGCCCTGATCGCGCTGCGCTCGGGAAAGAGCGTCGTGCCGGCCTACATAGACGGCCCGTACCGGCTGTTCAAGAGGACGCGCGTCGTGCTCGGGAAGCCGGTCGGCCTCTCGGACCTCGGCCGCAAGTTCGACCGCGAGGCGCTTAGCCAGGCGACCGCGCGCATCGAGGAAGCGATCTGGAAATTGAAGTAATTGCCCGCAAAAAAAGAGCCCTGAGGCTCTTTTTTGCAGGGTTACGAGGGAAGGGGCGCGATCACCGCGGGGTTCGCCTGCGCCCGGAGCCAGTCGGCAAGCGAGCGGAGCTCCGCCGGGAAGACCAGGAACGCCGCGAAGGTGAGGATCACCGCGATCAGCAGGAGTATCAGCGCCGCGATCGCGAAATTGCGCTTGGACTGGGACTTCGCCAGAAACGCAAACAGGAAAAGCACGACGATGTTCACGCCGGGGATCGAAAGAAGGATCAGCGTTCCCATCCAATTCCATACGGAAACGCGCTTGCGGGGCTTATTACGCTCGTGGTTCATTTGCGGCGCTCCTTCCGGGACGATTTTGCTTCTGTGAATCGTATGATACTCCCGCATTATACACCGCCGCCGCATCTACGTCAAACGCCGCGGGCGAAGTTTCGAGACTTTGTCGAAATTCGCGCGCTTTTTTCACAAACTCAACTCTTCTTGATGATGGTGCAGTACTTCGAGAACAGGAACGCCTGGAACTCGGGGTTCGCGACGCCGTCCGCGTCGACGTAGCCCATCGCGCGCTGCGCCTGGGCGACGGACGCCTCGGTCGCCTCGTTGTAGGTCCCGACGCTCCCGTCGACGTCCGCCTTGTCGAGGTAGCCGAGCTCCCACAGCTGCCTCTGCAGCTTTTCGACGGACTTCGAGGAGTCGCCGGGCGCGAGCGTCTCGAACTTCTGCGCCTCCTTGAAAAACGACACGCTGGACTTCGGCGCGGCGTCCGAATACAGGTGCTGCTGGAGCGTCACGCTCGCGTCGCCCGTCTGCTTGATGCCGAGCGCCTTCTGGAACTTCTTGACGGCGGACTCCGTCCGGCTGCCGTAGTTGCCGTCGACGTCGCCCTCGAAGAAGCCGAGTTCGGCGAGACGCGTCTGCAGATACGTCACGAGCTCGCCCTCCGAGCCCTCGGTGAGCTCGACGATCTCGATGTCGTACGGGTAGTACCGGTCCGCGTTGTCCGCGGCGGTCGCGCCCTCATTCGCGCTCGCGTTCTGGTAGCGCGGCGCGTCGTCGGCAAAGAGCAGCGCCTGCAGCGCCGCCGTCGCGACGCCGGTCTCCTCGAGGTTCGCGGTCCTCTGGAACAGCTTGACCGCGGAGATCGTGTTCTTCTCGTACTTTCCGTTCGGCGTGCCGTTCGCGTAGCCGAGCTCGACGAGCCTCGTCTGCAGCGCGCGCACCGCGTCGGAATTGTCGCCCTCCTGCAAAAGCGCGTAGCCGCCCTGCCGGATTGCCTGCGCCGCGGCGCTTCCGTAGGCCGGGGCGTCGAACGAGAACAGCTGCGTCTGCAGCGTCTCCGTCACCGCGCCGGTCTCCTCGAGGCCGAGCGCGCGCTGGAACTGCTTGACGGCCTCCGCGGTCTCCAAGTCGAACGTCCCGGAGGGGGTGCCCTCCATGTACTTCAGCTCGATCAGCCGCGCCTGCAGCTGCTCGACGAGCGTGCCGATGTTGCCCTCGGAGAGCACGGCCGACTCGCCCTGCGCACCCCCGGTCGTCGCGGGCGCCTGCACGGAGCCCGAGTACCTGCGCGCGTTCTCGGAATAGAGCTCCTTCTGCAGTTCCACGACGGCGACCTCGTTCGGCTTGAAGCCGTACTCCTCGTAGAAGAGGCTGACGGCGGCCGCGGTCTCGTCGTCATACTGCCCGGTGAGGTTGCCGATCGGGTAGCCGAGCTCCTGCAGCCTATCCTGCAGCGCCAATACGCCGCTTCCGACGTCGCCGCGCTGCAAGGTCTCGTAATACGCGGACTTCGAGCGGTTGTAGGCCTCGGAGCCGTACTCCGGCGCGGTCGAGTTGTAGAGGAGCGTCTGCAGCTTCCCGGTCGCGATGCCGGTCTGCATCGTTCCGTAGGTCAGCTCGAACCGCTCGACCGCGTCCTCGGTCGCCGGGTCGAACACGCCGGACACCTCGCCCTCGAAGTACTTGAGCTCCTTGAGGCGCGCCTGCAGGTTCTGCACCCCCTCGCCGGTGTCGCCGAGCCGAAGCTGCGTATACTGCGCCTCGATCTTCTCCTGCTCGATCGAGATGAAGTCCTTTTCGATCCAGGCGGGATCGAGAACCTCGACCTTGCCGTCGGTGATCTTGAGCGGGCTCGCGGGCCCGGTCGCCTCCGGCGCGGGCGTCGTCGTCGCGTAGGGGACGACGATGTGGACGGACAGGTCGGGCTCCTTGTCGACGGTCTCGTCCGTCGCCGTGCATCCGCCAAGCAGCATCGCCGGAAGCATGAGTGCTGCGGCGAGAATCAACAGGGCGGCTCTGTTTCGCATGTGGGTTACCTCCGGTTTTATGAATGCCTACTATAAGACGCTCCCCGCGCAGGAATGGTTCATTTTTCCGCGCCGAGTATCCGGACGATCGTCCTGAGCGCCCCCTGAAACTCGCTGAGCTCCTCGTCCGAAAGCGTGCGCGCCCACGAGAACACGCGGTCGCACAGGCGGCGGTAGATCCGCCTGAGCCGTGCCCTGCCCTCGTCGCAGATGACGACGTTGACGACGCGGCGGTCCTGGCTGTTGCGCTCGCGCATGACGAGCCCCTCCTCGATCAGGTGGTAGACCTTGCGCCCTTCCTTCTTGGCCTTCTGGGCGATG
>MWAC01000236.1 GCA_002068815.1 Firmicutes bacterium ADurb.Bin467
ACAAGACGAATAAGCCGCCGGCTGTCCGCCGGCGGCTCCTCTATCATGGCGCGTTCAGTTTCCGTGCAACAGCTCGCGCGCGCTCTTGAGTATCTCGCGGTCCTGGTCGTGCGTGATCAGCTTTGCGGCCACGTCGAACGGGAAGAAGTCGCCGTTGAGGAAGCCCTGTTCGAACGCGATCCGGTAGCGCCGGCTCTTCGCGCGCATCGCGAACCACTGTATCCGGTTCAGGACCTGCTTGCGCCTGGTCTGCGAGTAGAATTCGTAGCTGGTCTTGCCCGCGGGGGCGACGATTTCGGCCTCGATGCCGGCCTCGGCCTCGACGCGCCGAAGCGCGACGTCCCCGGCGTCGCCGCGGTCGCGGATCACGCCCTTGGGCATGATCCACTCGCCCTTGTCGTTTTTGAGCAGGAACACCTCGTCTCCGGAGAACACCGCGCCGCCGGCGCAGTTGCGAACGAGTTCCGCCATGCGTATCACCCGCCTTTCCTGGGGTTGCGCCCATTCTACCATAGAAGTTCTCGAAATTCAACCGTGCGGGAGGGAAGCGGCCGTGGATGCGCTGGAAACGCTGCAAAAATGGGTCGGCGAGGGCCGGAACATCGTGTTCTTCGGGGGCGCGGGCGTGTCGACCGAGAGCGGCATACCGGACTTCCGGGGCGCGGGCGGCCTGTACGGGAGGAAGTACGCCCACCCGCCGGAGGAGATGCTCTCCGCCGGCTTCTTTTCGAGGAATCCCGAGGCATTCTATCGATTCTACCGCGAGGAGGTGCTCCGCCTTTCGGCCGAGCCGAACGCCGCGCACAAAAAGCTCGCCGCATGGGAGCGCGAGGGGAGGCTCGGCGCGGTCGTCACGCAGAACATCGACGGCCTGCACCAGAGGGCGGGCTCGGAGCGCGTGTGGGAGCTGCACGGAAGCGTATACAAAAACCGCTGCGTCCGATGCGGGAGGGCATACGGCGTCGAAGCGGTCGCGGAGGGGGAGGGCGTGCCGCGCTGCGCGTGCGGCGGCGTCATCCGCCCGGAGGTCGTTCTCTACGGGGAAAACCTCGACCCGGGCGTGCTGACCGGCGCGGCGGCGGCGATCGCGTCCGCCGACCTCCTGATCGTCGGCGGCACGTCGCTCGTCGTCTACCCGGCGGCGGGGCTGCTCGATTACTACGGGGGCGACAGATTGGTCCTCATCAACCGGACCGCGACCGGGCGCGACGATCGCGCGAACCTCGTGCTCCGCGCGTCGATCGGCGAGGTGTTTTCAGCACTGTGAGCCGTTGAGCCAGTGGATCAGCAGCGGCTCGCGCGGCGCCTGCGCGCGCCAGAGGTCCTCCATGACCATGCCGGTCTCGCGCAGGCTGATCGCCTGGCTGTCGGCGATGACGATGTGGTCGATCAGCGGCACGCCCATCGGCGCGAGCGCGGAGATCAGCTTCAGCGTGCAGTCTACGTCGCTGCCGGACGGCTTCAGCGTGTTGTTCGGGTGGTTGTGGCTGATGATCAGCGCGTGTGCGCGGGTGCGCAGCGCCTCGCTCAGGATGTGGCGTATGTAGAACGGCGCGCTGTCGGTCGTGCCCTTTTGCAAAAGCGCGCAGGCGTTCAGCCGGCCGGAGGCGTCGAGCGCGAGCATGTAGAAGTGCTCGACCGTGTGGCCCAGGAACAGCGCCTTCAGGTAATCGGACGCGACGGCGAGGCTTCCGAGGTGCGGCCGCTTTCCGAACTGCTCGAGCCGCACGTAGCGCGCGATGCCGGGGATCAGGCTCAAAAGCAGCGCGTTCGCGTGCGAGAGGCCGAGCTCCTCGGTCATGTGCGGCTTCGACTCGAACGCGAACGCGGGCGCGACGAAGCGGCTTCGCAGCCGGCGGGCATAGACGTCGCCCTCGCCGGGGCACAGCCGCTCGAAGAACACGCGCGTCGCCGCGTGCACGCGCTTGACGCGCGCGTCGGAGGCGCTCATTCCCGGGCGCGGAGCGCGCCGGCTTCCATCAGTGCGCGGCGAATCTCCTCCGGGGAGGAGATCGGCTCGGACATGTAGTAGCCGTCGAGCTCTTCGTCGAAGGCCAGATACGACGCGCCGTCGATCTCGCAGCCGCCGTCCGCGAACACGAGGTTCAAAGACACCGGCGCGTCGAGCGCGTAGAGGTCGGCGACGTACTCGTTCCCGGACAGCGCCTCGCAGTCCTCGTCGGCGTCGAGGAATTGGCGCAGATGGGATATCTCCGGGGCGGAAAGCGCGAGGAACATCGGACTCATCCTTTCGATCCTTTTCAGGGGGGTGTCGAGGTGACGATACGGGTGTACAAGGCGCAGCGGGCGCTCGAGGCGTGGCGGGACGGCCGGTGCGTCCTTCGGGCCGGGGTGTCGCTCGGGCCCGGCGCGGCGGAAGGGCGCAAGCTCCGCGAGGGCGACCTGCGCACGCCGGAGGGCGGGTACTTCGTCTGCGCGAAGAACGCGTCCTCAAAATATTATCTGTCGCTGGGCATCTCCTATCCGAACGCGCGGGACGCCCGGGAGGGATTCGCGCGGGGGGAGATCACCGGGGAGCAGTTGGAGGCCATCATAAGCGCCGAAATCGGGCGCCGCCGCCCGGACTGGGACACGCCCCTCGGCGGCTTCGTGATGATCCACGGCGAGCACCCGGGCGGACGGACCGGGGACTGGACCGCGGGCTGCGCAGCCCTCAAGAACGCGGACATGCGCGCGCTGTTCGAGATGGCGGAGATCGGCGACGAGGTCGAGATTCTCCCGTAGTTATTTCTCCCGCTCCGACCCCAAAAACAGCGTCTCGCCGAAGCCGATCAGCCCCGGCAGGTTGTCGCGGATCGCGCGCGGGAACAGGTTTTTTCGCCGCAGCTCCTTGACGTCGACCCACTCCATGCCGACCTGAAAGCGGTCCTGCTCGGTCGGCACGAGCTGCTCTTGATCGTCGAGCCGGCACAGGAACACGAAGTACACCTTGTGGCTCAGCCCGCCCTCGCGGTTCTGGCAGATGCGCTCGTAGACGCCCGAGAGCCGAACCGGCGTCACGAGGTGGCCGGTCTCCTCGAGCAGTTCGCGGCGAACGGCCTCGGTCAGCGTCTCGCCCTCGTCCTGCCCGCCGCCGGGCAGCGCGTAGTAGTCGCCGAAGCGGGACACACAGCGATTGACCAAAATCTTCCCATCGTGCAATACGAGCGCCTTCGCGGAGTTGCGTACGGGCATGGTTCCACTCCCCAAAACGATTATTGGATCAATTATACATGAGGCGCGGCGAAAACACAAGACCAAGTGCCGCCCGCCTCCCATTTCCTGTGAAAATCCTTGCATTTTTCCGCGCGCCGGAGCGCCGGATTGTTAAGAATGATTAATGTTTCGCGAAGATCACGCGCTTTCATTGATTCTTTGTGCGGGGGCTGATAGAATTGAGGCAGTTGGAAAAAACTCGACAAAACTCGATCATTACGCGTGGGGAGGATAACTATGGCAGTTGCGGTGATCATGCCACGGCAGGGCAATACCGTCGAGAGCTGTATCATCACAAAGTGGGCAAAAAAGCCCGGCGATG
>MWAC01000237.1 GCA_002068815.1 Firmicutes bacterium ADurb.Bin467
ATGCTGGGCGCCCTGATCTACGCGTTTCTGACGGTCACCTTGAAGGCGAACCAGAACGTGACGGGCCTGACGCTGACGATCTTCGGCACGGGGCTCGCGAGCCTGATCGGCGAGAACCTGCTCTCCGGCGGCAAGACGACCGTCGCGTTCTCGGAGCCGCTGAAGGCCGCGTTCGCGCGGATACGCATCCCCGGCCTCGCGGACATACCGTACGTCGGGAGGCTGCTCTTCGACAACAACATCTTCGTGATCATCGGCATCGCGGCCGCGGTTCTGATGGGGCTGTACCTGAACCACACGCGGCGCGGGCTGAACCTCCGCGCGATCGGCGAAAACCCGGCCGCGGCGGACGCGGCGGGGATCAACGTCACGCTCTACAAGTACGTGCACATACTGCTCGGCGGCGGCATCTGCGGGCTCGGCGGCGGCTACGTCTGCTTTGTGACCTGCAAGGGGCTCTGGGTGCAGAACTGCGTCGGCGGCCTCGGCTGGATCGCGGTCGCGCTCGTGATCTTCGCGAGCTGGAGCCCGTACCGCGCGATGTTCGGCTCGCTCGTGTTCGGCGCCTTGAGCGTGCTGCAGTTCTACAAGCCCGCGTTTTTGCGCGGCGTGTCCGCGCCGATCTTCACGATGCTGCCGTTCCTCGTGACCGCGGCGGTGCTCGTGATCACGTCGGTGAGGATGTCGAAGGAGCGCGTGCAGCCGAAGGGCTGCGGCGTAAACTACGACCGCGAGGAACGCTGACCGGGGCTGTTTTTCGGCACCGCTTGACAAGAATCTCCATCGCTGCTACACTACGGGTGGATGCAAATTGCATGAGGACGGAGGGAGAGCATGAAAGGACTTGCCTGGGTTCTGATTGTCCTGCTCATGGTGTCTGCGAGCGCCTCCGCGCAGGTGGAGATCGCGGACTTTGCGTTCCCGCGCGAAAATTTCGAGGCCGCGATCGAGGCGCTTCAAAAGCTCGCCGGCGAGATCGGCGGCATGGAGCCGGTCGACGAGAGCGGCTGCGCCTACGAGCGCGGCGACTATCATTCCGGCGCGTTCACGCAGATTTCGATCGAGGACTACGACGAGGGCGAGGCGGGCATGCGCGTCGAAAACCTCGGCTATCCGGACGTGTCGATCTGCGGCGTCGTCGTCGGCATGGACGAGGAGGCGGCGCACTCGAAGCTCTCCGCGACGACGATTCAGGGGAGCGCGCTGCATCAGGTCTGGCCGGAGTACGCGGTCGAAAACGAGCGCGTATTCGAGTGCGGCGACGACGAGGGCTTCGTCGCGCTGACGGTCGAGGGCGGCCGCATCGCGAGCTTCGTCTACCAGAACTTCGAGGACGCGGGCTGGTACTACTAAGCAAGCAAAAGCGGGCATACGCTCGCTTTTTTGCGCCCTTCAGGACGCCCCTTCATACGGCTTGTCGATCGTCACGATCGCGAAGTATTTTCCCTCGAGTTCGCCGACGGCGCGGTCGATCTCCCTGCGCACGGCGTCGTCTCCGAGCGGATACCCGGGCGGCACGGCGGCGTCGAAGATGACGTTCGTGTGCGTGGGCCCCGCGACCATCCGGAAGTCGTGTATCGTGATCGAATCGCCGAGCGCCGCGAAGATGGCGTCCTGCACGCGCTTCTTCGCCTCGCCGACGAGCGAGTCGTCGGTCGCGAGCGGGTCCATGTGGATGACCGCGTGGCAGTTGAGCTCGCGCTTGAGCCTGCGCTCGATCACGTCGATCACGTCGTGCAACTCCGCGAAGTTGCCGTCCGCCGGGACCTCGGCGTGCAGCGACACGATCAGGTTTCCCGCGCCGTACGCGTGCACGAGCAGGTCGTGAATGCCTACGACCTCGCCGTATTCCTTGACGATCGCGACGATGCGCCGCACGAGCTCCGGGTCGGGCGCGCAGCCGAGCAGCGGGCTGATCGTGTCCCTGGCGGCCGACCAGCCCGCCCAGAGGATCATCAGAGCGACGAGCGCGCCGGTCCAGCCGTCGATGTTGAGGCCGGTGAAGCGCGCGATCAGGGTCGACGCGAGCACGGCGAGCGTCGCGAACGCGTCGCTCAGGCTGTCCGTCGCGGTCGCGCGCATCGTCGCGGAGCGGATTTTCTTGCCGATCGAGCGGTTGTAGAGGGTCATAGAGAGCTTGACGAGTATCGAACCCGCGAGGATCGCGGTTGAGAGGGCGCTGAACTCGACCGGCTCGGGCGAGAGGATCTTCCGGATCGACGTGCGCCCGAGGTCGAAGCCCATCAATATGATCGCGATCGCGACGATCAGCCCGGCGACGTGCTCGGCCAGCCCGTGGCCGAACGGGTGCTCCGCGTCGGCCTTGCGCCCGGCGATCTTGAAGCCGAGCAGCGCGATCAGCGACGAGCCCGCGTCCGACAGGTTGTTGAACGCGTCCGCGGTGATCGCGATCGACCGCGACGCGACGCCCGCGAAGTACTTCGCCGCAAACAGCAGCACGTTCAGCGCGATGCCGACGGCACCGGAAAGCACCCCGTAGTGCCTCCGCACCGCCGGGTCCTCGTAGTTTTTCGGAAACAACTTCGCAGAAACGCGCATTTGCCGCCGCACCTCCGGCTAATACTCTATGCCGCGCCGCGCGGGTACGCCACGGTCGTAGGGGTGCGCAACCTTCTCCATACGCGTTATGTAGTCCGCGCGCTTCAGGATTTCCGCGCCGGGGTCGCGCCCGGTCAGAATGATTTCCACGGACGGAGGCCGCCGGTCGAGGAACGCGCGGAGCTCCGCCTCGGAGAGCGCGCCGCAGGAGATCGCGGAAAACACCTCGTCGAGCACGATCACGTCCGCGTCGAAGCCGATTAAGAGAAAGAGCCTGCGCTGCCCGGCCAGATATTCGGCCCGCTCCGAAGGGGACAGCTCGTTGAGAAACCGCGGGTCGGCAACGTCCGAGCGGAGCACGCGCGCGTTTTCGAACCGCCGGAGCGCCTCGATTTCGCCCGAGGGCCGGGCCTTCATGAACCCGGCAAAGCACACGGAAAACCCCGAGCCCAGCGCGCGCAGCGCGAGCCCGAGCGCGGCGGAGGTCTTTCCCTTGCCGTCGCCGAAGTAGATGTGCACGAGGCCCGGCCGCATATCAGCCGGTGACGACGCGGCTGCCCGGCTCCGTCTCCTCGAGCGAATTCAGCGTCAACAGCAGGTAGGCGTAGCCGTTGCCGCGCGTGTAGCGGCCGATCGTCCCGGTGACGGTGACCCAAGCGTCCGCCTCGGG
>MWAC01000238.1 GCA_002068815.1 Firmicutes bacterium ADurb.Bin467
GCGTCGTATTTCACAGCACGATCCCCAGCTTTTTGAGAAGCTCCGGCGCGGCCAGCAGCGCCGCCGCGTGCAGCGCGCGCGAGGTCGCCGTGTAGAGCCGCCTGCGCTCGTCGTCGGTCAATTCCGCCTCCGGCCACGCGACGATGACCGCGTCGAACTCGAGCCCCTTCATCAGGTGGTAGCAGCCGACGACCGAGTCGCCCGCCTCGTAGTTCTGGTCGTCCTCGCCGCCGTCGAACAGGTAGACGTTCTCGAGCCTCTGGCTGAGCGACTCCGCCTGCCTCTGCGTGCGCGTGATGACCGCGACGGACTTGTGCCCCGCCGCCCGGTACTTCTCCAGCACATTGCGCACTTCCTCGGGCGCGTACTCGGCGACGACCGGCATCTCCCCTTCTCTCCCGAAGGGCTTCAACCGCTCGCTGTCGGGGAGCAGCGCGTTGCACAGCCTCGCGATCGGCAGCGTCGAGCGGTAGCTGCGGCTCAGCTCGAACACCTTCGCGTTCGGCTCGCCAAAGCACTTGCCCCAGTTCGCGGGGCGGCAGGCGTCCATGCCCGGGCAGGTGCGCTGCAGGGGGTCGCCCAGCAGCGTGACCTTCGCGTTCGGGTGGTAGAGCCAGAGCATCGAGAGCGCGGTCTCGGAGTAGTCCTGCGCCTCGTCGACGAGCAGGTGGTAGATCGCCTTGTCCGGCTGCGCGAACCCGAGCCGGACCATCAGGTAGGCCTCCGCGACCGCGTCCTCCCACCAGGTGATGTCGGCCTCTATGTTCTCGCGGTAGGCGGTCTGCAGATCCATCGGCGCGTCGCGCAGCGCCTCCTTCAAGAGCGCGCGGCCCTTGACCTCGAGCATCGCCCGAAGCTGCGCGCGCACCGGCTGCAGCCTCTGCGCGACGGCCATGCGGCTGACGAACGCGAGCTCGCGGCCGTGGTAGCGGCCCTCGAACTGCTTCTCGTACCGCTTGTACATGCCCGTCTCCCAGCTCGAGAGCCGGGTCTCCAGCGTCGCCTGCACGCGGCTCAATCGCTGCGCCGGGGTCAAAAGCTTAAATTCGTCCTTGTACATCCGGCGGAGCTCCTCGCGGCGGATGAGCAGCTGGCCGTCGAGCCAGACGTTTGCGAAGTTCGGGCCGAACGTGCTGAACGAGTCCGCGAACTGCTGCAGCTTTTCCAAGAACGCGCGGCCGCACTTCAATTTGACCGACGCGCGGCGGAGCTCGCTCGCGGGGTCGAGCAGCGTCTCGATCTGCTTGAGCGGCGTCTCGACCTTCTTGCCCAGGATCGCCTCGACGATCTCGCGCAGCGTCCGGGCGCGGATGTTCTCCTCGCCGAGCTCCGGAAGCACGGCGGATATGTACTCCGAGAAGGCGCTTCCGGGCGAGAGGATCTGTATGCGCTTCGCGTCGAGCGTGTCGCGCTGCCGGTACATCAAAAACGCCGCGCGGTGCATGGCGATCGAGGTCTTTCCCGAGCCCGCGCCGCCGACGACCGAGATGACCTTCGCGGCCTCGTAGCGTATCGCGGCGGACTGCTCGGACTGTATCGTCGAGACGACCTGCCGCATGTGGCGGTTCGTCGCCTTCGAGAGCAGGTCGAGCAGGATTCCGTCGTCGATCGAGAGCTGCGTGTCGACGTAGTACTTGAGCTTCCCGTCCTCCATCCGGTACTGGCGCTTGAGCGTCATCTCGCCGCGGATCACGCCGGACGGGCTCTTGTACTCGCAGGGCCCGGGCATGGAATCGTAATAGAGCGAGCAGACCGGCGCGCGCCAGTCGTGCACCATCAATTGGCCTTCCTCGTTTTTCAGGCTGTAGAGGCCGATGACGATCTTTTCGACCTCGCCCGCGCCGCCCTTTTCGACAAAGTCGACACGCGCGAAGAACGGGTTCATCAGCATCCGGCGATACCGCTCGGCGAGGTTGTCCGTAAAGGACTTGCGCACGAGATACCGGTCGACCTCGGTCGAGAGCTGCTCGAGGTCCTGCGGCGACAGCGCCGTCGGCTTCATGCGCAGCTCCTCCCACGCGTCCGCGACAATCATGCGCACGGCGTCGGAATGGCTCCCGGAGATGAGCGTCGATTGCTCGATCACCGAAAGCAAAAGCTGCTGCACGCGTGCCGTATACTCCTGCTCGGCGCGGAGCTCCTGCTGGTTGACCATGTGCGCCCCTCCCTTGCGAATTCCTCGCCGGCGCGCGTCCGGAGGGTCCGGCGCCGCGCCGATGTTCTATTATAGCATATTGCCCGGAGATTTGCAAAGACCGCCTTTCCACAGCGGAAAAAAAAGAGCGAGCGACGCGGCGCACAGTCCCGCGCAAAGCAAAAAACCGCCCGCGTCGCCGAATGCGTCGGCCGCGAGGCCTCCGAGCGCGTTTCCGATCACGCGCGCGAGCCCGAACGAGAACACGGAGTTGAGCGCCTGCCCCGACGCGCGCAGCTCCTTCGGGACCGAGCGGCTGATGAACAGCGCCATCGTGACCGAGATCGCGATGTAGCCGAGCCCGTGCAGCGCCTGCGAAGCGACCAGCACCCACGCCCTGCGCGCCGCGCCC
>MWAC01000239.1 GCA_002068815.1 Firmicutes bacterium ADurb.Bin467
GCGAAACTTAATCTGACATCTTTGCCAAATTTGGTATTATATTCGATGTTTGCGCGTGTCCCCTCGTCCATGACAAGACGCACGGTGAGCTCGCCTGTCGCATCCGCCTCGGGGTGGAGCTTCTTCTGCGCCTCGATCAGGCGGTTCAGAACGAGCGTGCCTCGGTACACGAGGTCCTCAGTGTCGATGAACTTGCCCTTGTCTGTCTCGAACAGTGTCTTGCCCTGCGAGAGCATCTCCTGCCACGTGAAGATCTTCGTGCGCCACAACCGAATCTCGGGCGTCAGGTCCAGCTTAGGCGTGTCCGGGTCGTTGTAGATGGCCTGATGGCGAGCCTTCCGGAACAGACCACCGAGGGCGGCGCTGTACAGACCGTGACGCTGTCTTGCCATCTGCGTCTGGTCGAGCACTTCGTCCTTCGGAATGTGAGCCTTGTTCTGCGTGACGTCGATGAGGCCGAGGTATCCTCCGTGGAACTTGCACCGTCCGTTCCCACCCATGGATGTCGGGATGGCTGGCTTGTTCGCGCAGAACTTTCCAGGGTGTGTCCTGGAGTTTGCACCACAACGACCGGGTAGAGGTTTGTCGCTCGCCAAACGTTCCGCCTTCTCTAGACACGGAGCGTAGCGCAAGGAGGCCCAGACTTCCAGCCCACCACCCGACTAAGCTTAGGGACCTTGTTAAAACCAACCTCGGCCACCCAACCCGCCAAACGCATAACGTACAAAACAGCTACCCGACTACCTCAGTCAAAAAGAGCTGCGCGTAGGTTTGAGTTTTTGATACCATTTCGTTTTGTTTCTTGGAATCCCCCTTGTCACAAAAAACCCCACGTGTGCACGCACACACGTAGGGAGTTTGCCAACTGAAAACCCAGCTGGCATGGTTGGTTTTAACAGCTACTACGATTCACAAGACCGGCTTATACGCCCATCTTGATGTCGAAGCTTTGCGCCGCCATCAGCAAGACAGCCAGAGGATCGCGCATCTGACGGAGCTCCTTGTAGCGCGCGACGCCCTCGCCTTGCTGCTCGAGGTACTCCTTCGAGAGTACCATGTTCATGGCTCGTGCCTTCTCGACAGCTCGGGCGAACGCAACGAAGATCTCGTCAGCGCCATCGAAGTGGACGATGATGCACGCGCTCTTGTCACGCACGTTGCTGATGTTCAGGAGCGTGTTCAGCTGCAACGCGGTCGGCTCGTCTTTGAATGCGAGAGCCGTGCTTCCAGGTCGCGACGGCATGGTGCACGACTTCAGCTCTGCGAACAGCACGAACTGGTCCCAGATGTACAGCATGTCCGGCAGTCCGCTTGAGTACTCCGAGCCGTGATGCTTCTGCATGTACAGCTTCGCTCCGTAGCGCTCCCTCAGCATCTTGTTGAAGCGGGTACGGAACGCGTTCTCTTTCTGTGCCATTGTCTACTCTTTCCTTTTGACTTCGATGGGACCAACAAAGGGTTTCGGTTTGTCTCTGAACATCACCACCATCTCTGGATCTAGCTGCGTCGGGCAGTGCAGAACAGGAAGCGCGTACTCGAACTCCGTGACTTGCTGAACAACGCAATCGGTCGGTCCAGTCCTAGCGATGAAGTCGTTGAAGCTTTCGCGTGGTGGAAACACGTTCTTGGTACGTGGAACTTCGGCCGCTCGCCGGAGTTCACGCGCGAGAGCGAGCGGCCGCCGGTCTCGTATGCGGCGAAAAACGGCGTGATCACCGCGTTTTCGCTCGGCGGCCGCCCGGTCGACGCGTTCGTCGGCGCCCGGCTCGAGGTTTCCGAAATCGAGGCCGTCTGCCGCAGCATCGCGGATTCGCCGGCGGACGCCGAAATGCTCTTGAGCGCGATTTTTTAGGAGGATGGAATGAAACAGCAGATTCTGATGCCGAAACTGCGCCCCGGGATGGAGAAGGGCGTGCTCTGCGCGTGGAGCGTGCGGCCGGGAGAGCGCGTCGAAAAGGGCGACGTGCTGTTCGAGGTCGAGACCGACAAGGTCGTCAGCCAGATCGAGGCCGACGACAGCGGCATCGTCTCGGGCTTCCTCGCCGACGAGGGCGACGAGGTCGCGGTCGGCCAGCCGGTCGCCACGCTGGAAACGGAGCAATAGCATGGAGAGAAAGCCCGCGTGGCTCAAGGTGAGCTACAATCAGGGGGCGGTCGATGAGATCGCGCAATTGATGCGGGAGCTCAACCTGAACACCGTCTGCCGCGAGGCCGACTGCCCGAACATCGGCGAGTGCTACCGAAAGCACACGGCGACGTTCATGATCCTGGGCAGCCGCTGCACGCGCAACTGCCGCTTCTGCAATGTGCGCTGCGGCGCTCCGGCCGAGGTCGACCCGGAGGAGCCCGCAAACGTCGCGAGGGCGGCAAAGGCGCTGCGCCTCAGGCACGCCGTCGTCACGAGCGTCACGCGCGACGACCTGCCGGACGGCGGCGCGGCCCACTTCGCAGGTGTCGTCCGCGCGATCCGGGAAGCGTGCCCGGGGACGACCGTCGAGGTGCTGATCCCCGACCTCAAGGGCGACGAAAAGAGCCTCGACATCGTGCTCGCCGCGCGGCCGGACGTGCTGAACCACAACATGGAGACCGTCCGGGAGCTGTACGCGGCGGTGCGTCCCGAGGCCGCATACGCCCGCTCGCTCGGCGTGCTCCGCTATGCGAAGAAGGCGCGCCCGGACAGCCTCACAAAGACCGGGTTCATGGTCGGCCTCGGCGAGACGGACGATCAGATCGGGCGGCTGATGGACGACGTGCTCGCGACCGGCTGCGACATACTCACGATCGGCCAGTACCTGCGCCCGAGCCCGGAGCACGCGCCGCTCGCGCGCTACGCAACGCCGGAGGACTTCGACCGCTACCGCGATCTCGCGCTGCAAAAGGGCTTCAAGCACGTCGCCAGCGCGCCGCTCGCCCGGAGCTCCTACCGCGCGCACGAGGCGCTCGAGGCCGTTCGCGCAGAAAGCGGGCGTCCATCATGATCTACATCGAGACGAATTCCACCGACGCCTCCGTGAACTTCGCCGCCGAATATTACTTCGCGGCCGAGAAGCGCCTGCCGGACACGGCGTTTCTGTTCTGGCGCACGGAGCCCACGCTGATGATCGGCAAGTACCAGAACGCGCTCGAGGAGATCGACAAGCCGTACGCCGACCGGCGCGGCATCAAGGTCGTTCGGCGCATGTCCGGCGGCGGCACGATCTACACGGACCCGGGCGGCTGGCAGTTCTCGTTCGTCGCGAGGGACGGGGGCGGCGAAATCCGCTTCGACGAGTACATGGCCCCGGTGCTGTCGGCGCTTCGGGGCTTGGGCGTCGACGCGTCGTTCAACGGCCGCAACGACCTCGTGATCTCCGGCCGCAAGTTCTCCGGAAACGCGCAGTACCGATTGGGCGGCAGCGTCGTCCACCACGGCTCGCTGCTCTACGACACGAACCTCGAGGAGCTCGTGCGCTCGACGACGGTCGACCAGGAGAAATACCTCTCGAAGAGCATCAAGAGCGTGCGCGAGCGCGTGACGAACATCGCGGAGCACCTACCTTCCCCGCTGTCGCCGGAGGCGTTCAAGGAGCTGATGGTCTCGTCCATCCTCGGAGGCGGGACGCGCTTCGAGCCGGATGGCGGCGACTGGAACCGCATCCGCGAAATCGCGCGCGAGCGGTTCGACAGCTGGGAGTTCACCTACGGCGCGTCTCCGAAGTTCACCGTCAGCCGCTCGACGCGCTTTTCGGGCGGCAAGCTGCGGTTCCGGCTCGACGTGCAGAGGGGCGCGATCGCCGCCGCCGACCTGTCCGGCGACTTCTTCGCGCTCGAGGCGGTCGAGGAGATTCCGAAGCGGCTGATCGGCTGCGCGTACAACCGCGAGGCCGTGCGCGCGGCGCTGAACGGCCTCGACGGCGCGATCTACCGGGTGACGCTCGACGAGATCGCGCAGGCGATCGTGGACTGACATGCGAGAGATATTTTTGCAGGAGCGCGCCGCGCATCCGCTCGCCGAGGCGCGGGATTTCCTGAAATTGCTCTACCAAAGCGAATTCGGCGGCGGGCACATGGCAACGGATGCCGAAGAGAGCCTCGGGCGGCTGACGGCGGAGTGGGCGTCCTGCCAAGTCGCCGAGATCGGCCCGGAGGACGCGTTCTCGCCGGTCGGCGGCGGGCTCGTCCGGCTTAACCTGCGCCCGGCGGCCGCGCTCGGGTTGCGCGCGGAGACCGTGAACGGGCTGT
>MWAC01000240.1 GCA_002068815.1 Firmicutes bacterium ADurb.Bin467
CGAACGGGGCGGCGACCCGCGCGCGGCGCTCTCGGGGCGCTATCCGGACGGCGAAATCGACGCGCTGCTCGGGGAGATCGCGGCGCTTTGCGAAGAGGGCGCGCTTTTGACCGAGCACGACTATTCGCGGCTTCCGATCGAGAAGTCGGGCATCGTGAAGGCGATGTGCCTGCACGCGGCGCACGACTGCAACCTGCGCTGCAAGTACTGCTTCGCCTCGACCGGCGACTTCCACGGCGACCGCGCGCTTATGCCGCTCGAGACCGGCAAGAAGGCGCTAGACTGGCTCGTCGCACACTCGGGGAACCGGCACCAGCTCGAGGTCGACTTCTTCGGCGGCGAGCCGCTGATGAACTTCGAGGTCGTCCGCGAACTCGTGGACTACGGCCGCGAGCTCGAGAAGGCGCACGGCAAGCACTTCCTGTTCACGATCACGACGAACGCGATCGGGTTGACCGACGAGCGGATCGAATTCCTGAACCGCGAGATGCACAACGTCGTGCTGTCGCTCGACGGCCGGCGCGAGGTGCACGACTTCATGCGCCCGACGGCCTCCGGAAAGGGCTCGTTCGACCTCGCGCTCGAGAAGGCGAAGAAGCTCGTAAATCTCCGCGGCGACGGCCAGTACTACGTGCGCGGCACGTACACCGCCAGGAACCTCGACTTCGGAAACGACGTGCTCGCGCTCGCGGACGAGGGCTTCGAGCAGCTCTCGATCGAGCCGGTCGTGCTCTCGAAGGACTCGCCGTTCGCGCTGACGGAGGCGATGCTGCCCGAAATCCTCGCGGAGTACGACCGCTTCGCAAAGCTCTACCTCGAGCGGCGCAGAAGCGGCCCGTGGATGAACTTCTTCCACTTTATGGTCGATCTCGACGGCGGGCCGTGCGTCAAAAAGCGCGTCAAGGGCTGCGGCGCGGGCAACGAGTACGTCGCCGTCACGCCCGAGGGCGACATCTACCCCTGCCACCAGTTCGTCGGTCGGCCGGGGTACAGGATGGGGAGCGTGCTGACCGGAGAATTCGATGCAGAAATGCAGATGCGGTTTGCCGAAAACAACCTGCTCGCGAAGGAGAAGTGCTCGGATTGCTGGGCGCGGTTCTTCTGCGGCGGCGGCTGCGCGGCGAACGCCGAGGCGTTCAACGGGGATATCGCGAAGCCCTACGACATGGAGTGCGCGCTCGAGAGGAAGCGTCTGGAGATCGCGATGGCGATCTACGCGATCGAGCACATGCAGCAATAACGAAGGCGGGGAACGCTCCCCGCCCTTCTTCTTTAGAGAATCCCGAACAAATCCTCCGGGTGCGCGAGCCTGTACTGCGCCTTCTCCGGCTCCGCGCAGTTGAGCCCCCACTCGGCGAGCGCGAAGTCGACGCCGGCGGCCTTGGCGGCGCGGAGGTCGTGTATGCTGTCCCCTATGTAAAGCGCGCGATCCTTTTTCGCGCCGGCGCGCTCCAGGTATTTCAAAAGAGGCTCGGGGCAGGGCTTGTGCTCGACCGTGTCGTCCGCGGTGATGACGACGTCGAAGAACGGCTCCACGCCGAACTGCGGAAACTCCTTCGCGTATTCGCGGCGCGTCTTCGAGGTCACGATGCCGAGCCGGAAGCCGTGCTCCTTGAGCCTTCGCACCGCCTCGCGGATGCCGGGGAACACCCGGACCGATTCGAAGTTCCGGTACATGGCCTCGTTCCAGAGCTTCGCGCAGCGCCGGAGGTCCTCCTTCGGGATGCCGTATTTTTCGAGTATGTCGGCGCTCGGGACGCCGAGCGCGGGGCGCAGTTCCTCGATCGAGTGTTCCGCGCCCGTCGCCTCCAGGAGCGCCTCCCGGAGGCCGATCAGGTCCGCGAGCGCCGTGTCGAGAATGGTTCCGTCGATGTCAAAGACGATGTCGGTGTATTTCATCATTGCATTGCAGCCGCCGCGATCAGCGCGTTGACCTCCCTCCAGATGAGCTCGTGCCCCTTGCCGCTCGGGTGGATGCCGTCTACGCACAAAAGCGACTTGAAGTCCCTGGCCGCGAGGAACGCGTCGCGCAGGTTGATGACCGTGCAGTTGAGCCGACTCCCGATCTCCGCGACGGCGAGCGCGTATCTCTCCTGCCAGCGGTAGATGTGATGCACGTCGCCCAGGTATTTCAGGATCGCCTTCGGGTTTAAGTTCTTCGAAATCCACAAAAAGTACTTCTCCGCGTCGATCGGCGGCGGCACGACCAGGACCGGCCGCATGTCGAACGCCTGCACGCGCTTCACCATGCTCGCGAGCGTGTCCTTGAACACGTTGAGCGGCGTGCGCGCCTCGTGGTAGACGTCCGGCGACTCGCTGACGGCCTTCCAGTCGAGGTCGCAGTCGTTGCCGCCGAACTCGATCGCGGCGACGCCGCCGGGCCGCATGTCCCTCTCGTCGAGCCTCTCGATCGCCTGGCAGACGGTGAAGCCCATCATCGAGTGGTTCTCGACGGGAAAGCCTATCTGCCTTAGCCGAAGCGCGTAGTTGTCGCGGCAGATCGCGTAGCGGGACCGCTCCTCGTCGTACACGATGCCCTTGCCGATGGAATCTCCCCAGATGCTCACGCTTTCAATGCGCACGCTTCTCACCTCACAGTCATTGTTGACGGATGCTCCGCTCTCCATGCGGGGAAGGCGTCTACTGTATGGTGCTGATGTCGTAGGGCGTCGTCTGATAGACGAAGTAGTTGAGCCAGTTCGAGTACAGCAGGTTCGCGTGGCTGCGCCAGGAGACGTTGGGCGGCTGCGTGTCGTCGTCGTTCGGGAAGTAGTTCTTCGGAATCTCGATCGGGAGTCCGGCGGACTTGTCGCGCAAATACTCGCGCTTGAGCGTCTCGCCGTCGTACTCCGGATGTCCCGTCACGAAGATCTGCCGGCCGCGGTTCGTCGAGACGGCGTAGACGCCGGCCTCCTCGGACGACGAGAGAATCTTCAGCGCCTCGACCTCCTCGACGTCCTCGCGCTTAATCGTCGTGTGGCGCGAGTGCGGCACCATGAACTCGTCGTCGAAGCCGCGCAGGAGGATCGAGGTCTTGCGCTCCGGCACGTGCCTGAACACGCCGAAAAGCTTTTTCTCGAGCGGGTATTTTCCGACGCCGTAGTGGTAGTAGAGCCCGGCCTGCGCGCCCCAGCAGACGTGGAACGTGCTCGTCACGTGGCTCTTCGACCACTCCATGATCTGGCAGAGCTCGTCCCAGTACTCGACCTCCTCGAACGGCATGTTCTCGACCGGCGCGCCGGTGATGATCAGCCCGTCGAACCGCTCGTCCCTGATCTCCTCGAACGTCTTGTAAAACGACAGCAGGTGGTCGAAGCTCACGTTCTTCGCCTGGTGCGTCTTCGTGTGCAGAAGCGTGAGTTCCACCTGCAAGGGCGTGTTGCCGAGCAGCCTGGCGAACTGCGTCTCGGTGACGATCTTCGTCGGCATCAGGTTCAATATCGCGATCTCGAGCGGACGGATGTCCTGCGTCAGCGCGCGCGTCTCGGTGATGACGAATATGTTCTCGCTCAAAAGCGCCTCGGTCGCCGGGAGCTTGTTGGGGATCTTGATCGGCATATAACCCCTCCTTTAGACGCGCTCGAGCGCCTGGTCGATGTCCTCCAGGATGTCCCGGACGTTTTCGATGCCGACCGACATGCGCACGAGGTCCGGGCCGATGCCGGCATTCAGAAGCTGCTCGTCGGTCAGCTGCCGGTGGGTCGTGCTCGCCGGGTGCAGTACGCAGGTGCGCGCGTCGGCGACGTGCACGACGATCTGCGCGAG
>MWAC01000241.1 GCA_002068815.1 Firmicutes bacterium ADurb.Bin467
CTTCGCCCAGCAGGCGCCGCACGCGGCGCTCTTGAGAAAGGATGTCTGAACAATATGCAAAACAGACCGCCCATGAACCCGGGCTGCTGCGCGCCGGACGAGCCGATGGCACGGATTCCGCTCTTCCAGCAGAGGCCCTGCGCAGGCCGCAGGCCCCCTTGCGACCCTCCGAGGCCGCCGCGACCGTGCCCGCCTACTCCCCCCTGTCCGCCGACGCCGCCGCCCTGTCCGCCGACGCCGCCGCCCTGCGGACCCTGCGGCCCCGGCGTCCCCGCCGCCCCGCCGGTCTGCGTGGTGAACCCATTCAACCCGTGCGAGCGCGCGACGGTGCTGCTGTTCATCGACGAATGCGGGAATCTGATCGTCTGCGTAAAGCGATGATCCCCCGGGAGGTTCCTCCGGGAACCTCCCTTTTCCGTTGAAAAAACGCGCGCACGCACGCGTATTTTCCCCGGATTCGGCCCCGCCCTATCGCCGTTTTCCGCCGCTCGCGCAAATTCCGGCCGCCCGCCGCGGGCGGTGACGGCGGCGGGTTTCCGCAGGTTTCCTGCATAAAATGCCCCTTAACAAACCAAACTCACGATAAGTCATTGCAAAGGGGTGTTTTCAAAATGTCCATGATGGAGTGCACCATGTGCCACAAACTTGCCGACGCGCGGTCGCTGCATGGCTGCACGAGCTGCGGCGCAATGCTCTGCGACGACTGTTCGGAGCGCGACCTGGGCCTTTGCGCGGACTGCGCGGCAGCGGACGGAAACGCCTAGCCCTGCCCCACCGCCTCCTTCGCGCGCGGCGACAGGTCCATAAACCACGTGTATTCGCCCTTCCAGCCGAGCTTCACCGTGCCGAGCGCGCCGTTGCGCTGCTTGGCGATGATGATCTCGGCGATGTTTTTTTCGGCGGTGTCCGGCTCGTAGTAGTCCTCGCGGTGTATGAACATCACGACGTCGGCATCCTGCTCGATCGCGCCGGAGTCGCGGATGTCCGAGAGCACCGGCCGATGGCCCGAGCGCGCCGTCGGCGCGCGGGAGAGCTGCGAGAGCGCGATGACCGGCACTCCAAGCTCCGTCGCGAGCCCCTTGAGCGAGCGGGAAATCTGCGAGACCTCCTCCTGCCGGCTCCCGAAGCGGCCGCTGCCGCTCATGAGCTGTATGTAGTCGATCATGATCAGGTCGAGCCCGTGCTCGAGCTGGAGCCTGCGCGCCTTCGAGCGCACCTCCGAGACCGTCGCGCCGGTCTTCGCGTCGACGAACATGCCCGCGGGGCCGATGCCGATCATCGCCTCGGATAGCTTGCCCCATTCCTCGTCTGAAATCTGCCCGCGGCGCACGCGCTGCATGTCGACCTTCGCCTCTGTGCAGAGCATGCGCATCGCGAGCTGCTCGGCGGGCATCTCGAGGGAAAAGATCGCGGCCTTCTTCGCGGCGCGGATCGTCGCGTTTTCGACGACGTTCATCGCAAAGCTCGTCTTGCCCATCGACGGCCGCGCGGCGATCAGCACGAGCTCGCCCGGGTGGAGGCCTGTCAAGAGGTCGTCGAGCTCGCGGTAGCCGGTCGGCACGCCCTCGATGCGGCCGTGGTTTTTGACGAGCTCCTCGATCCTCTCAAACGTCGAAAGGAGCACCGGCTGGATCGGCTTTAACTGCTCGCCGCCCTTGCGCATCGTGATGTCGTAGACGGCCTTCTCCGCCGCGTCGAGAATCTCCCGCACCTCCCGGTCGCCCAGGTAGCAGGCGCTCAAAATCCCCTCGCTCGCCTTGATCAGCTTCCGCAGCGTCGATTTCTCGTCGACGATCTGTATGTACGCCTTTATGTTCGCCGACGACGGGACCGAGCGCAAAAGGTCGATCAGGTACGGAGCTCCGCCGACCGCCTCGAGTCGCCCGCGCCGGGAGAGCTCCTCGTCGAGCGTGACGAGGTCGATCGCGCGCGCGGACTCGGAGAGCGCGCGCATCGCGGAGAATATCTCGCGGTTCGAGGCATCGAAGAAGTCGTCGTCCGAGAGCGCCTCGAACGCGAGCAGCGCCGCCTCGTTCGAGCGCAGCATCGCGCCGAGCACGGATCGCTCGGATTCGGGGTGGCTCGGCGCGGTGCGCGTCTGCTGTATGTACTGCTCCATGTCACTTCGTCTCGACCACTACGTTGACGAGCATGCGCGTCGAGACGCCCGCGGCGAGCCGCACCGTCACGAGCGCCTGCCCCGCGGCCTTGATCGGCTCCTCGAGCTCGATCCGGCGCTTGTCGACCTCGACGCCGTGCTGCGACAGGAGCGCCTGCGCGATCTGGTCGTTCGTGATCGCGCCGTAGAGCTTCCCGCCCTCGCCGCCGCGCGCGGTCAGCTTGATGACCTTGCCCTTCAGCGCGCGCGCCTTTTCCTCGGCCTCGGCCAGCTTCACGGCCTCGCGATGCTTCACGGCCTGCTCCGCCTTCTCGATGGAATTCAGCGCCTCCGCCGTCGCCTCGCGCGCGAGCTTGCGGGGCAGCAGGAAGTTGCGCGCGTAGCCGTCGGACACGTCGACGATCTGGTTCTTCTTGCCGGAGCCCTTGACGTCCTGAAGCAGTATGACCTTCATTCGCGTTTCCCCCTTATGAATCCTCTCCGTCGTCGCCGTCGCCGCGCCTGCGCTTCAAAAGCTCGGGGATCGCGCCGTAGCTCGGGCCGACCAGCGCGGAGAGCATGCCGTAGTAAAACGAGATGTCGCTGAAGTACGGAAACAGCACGAAGAAACCGATCGCCGCGCCGCGGGCTCCGGGCCGCATGCCCATCGCCAGAAACCTGCGCTCGAGCGAGCCTGCGGCCTGCACGCGGAACGCGAGCCCCGCGATCATCGTCGCAGCCGCGTAGACGGCCTCCGCCTCGACGATCCCGAAGCCCCGGGCCGCGATCATCGAGCCCAAGTACAGCGCGGCCAGCGCGAAGCTCGTGCCCATCGGCAGGTGCCACTTCGCGACCGGCTCCCAGCACGCTGCGGGCAGCTTCGCTTCCCGGACGAGCAGGCGGTTCGGC
>MWAC01000242.1 GCA_002068815.1 Firmicutes bacterium ADurb.Bin467
TTAACAAAAACATGACCTTGACAACTTCGGCGCTCAAGCTACACTTAGACGAGATGCATGGGTAGGTAGCTCAGTTGGTAGAGCATGCGACTGAAAATCGCAGTGTCGGTGGTTCGATTCCGCCCCTGGGCACCATTTCCTGTCCTTGAAACTGAGACCTTCGCTGTTTTCCGAGATGGATCGCGGCGGCGAAATACCGGCCGCTATGTCGAGGGCACGTGCCCCAATTGCGGCTTCGAGCGGGCGCGCGGCGACAAGCTTTCCTCGGAGCTCCGCCAGCAGATCTGCGGCGAGAGGCGCGCGGACGCGCTCTGCGACGTCGTCGCGGCAAACCTCCTGTTCAGCATCGAGGACAAGCAGGCGGTGCTCGAGTGCATGGCGCTCGACCGGCGCCTCGAGACGCTGATGGCGATGCTCGCGAACGAATTGAAGCTCGTGGCGATCGAGGAGAAGATTCACACGCGCGTGCGCGAGGCGATCGACAAGTCAAACCACGACTACTACCTGCGCGAGCAGGTGCGCGCATTGCAGGAGGAGCTCGGCGAGGGCGAGGACGAGGAAATCCGCGCGCTCAGGGAGAGGCTCGCAACGTCAAAGATAACCGGCGAGGCGCGCGAGCGCACCGAGAAGGAGCTCTCGAAGCTCGCGCGGACGTCCGTGCACGCGCCGGAGAGCTCGGTTCTCGAAAACTACGTCGAATACATGCTCGAGCTCCCCTGGGGCAGGAAGGATGCGGGAGAGATCGACCTTCCGCGCGCGCGGAAGGTGCTCGAGGCCGACCATTACGGCATGCGCGAGGTCAAGGACCGGCTGCTCGAGTACCTCGCGGTCGCGAAGGCGAAGGGGAACCTCAAGAGCCCGATCCTGTGCCTCGTGGGGCCCCCCGGTGTCGGCAAGACCTCGATCGCGCGCTCGATCGCGCGGGCGCTCGGCAGGAAGTTCGCGCAGATGTCGCTCGGCGGCGTCCACGACGAGGCCGAGATTCGCGGCCACCGCCGCACCTACGTCGGCGCGATGCCCGGCCGCATACTCTCTGCAATCAAGCAGTCCGGCTCGATGAACCCGGTGTTTTTGCTCGACGAGGTCGACAAGCTCTCGCGCGACATGCGGGGGGACCCGTCCTCGGCGCTGCTCGAGGCGCTCGACCCCGCGCAGAACTCGGGCTTCCGCGACCACTACGTCGAGGCGCCGTTCGACCTGTCCGACGTGCTGTTCGTGACGACCGCGAACACGGCGGACACGATCGACCGCGCGCTCATCGACCGCATGGAGGTCATCGAGGTCCCGAGCTACACCTTGGAGGAGAAGATCGCGATCGCGAAGAAGTACCTGGTGCCCAAGCAGGCGGAGGCGCACGGCATCCCGAAGGGCGCGCTGCGCGTCCCGGACAAAACGCTTCGGGCGATGATCGAGGGATACACGCACGAGGCGGGCGTGCGCTCGCTGGAACGGACCGTCGCAAAGCTCTGCCGCCGCGCGGTGCTCAGGATGCAGGAGGATGCGTCGATCGGGAGGCTCAGCGTGCGCCCGGACGAGCTTTCGGACTACCTAGGCGCGCCGGTATTCGCGAAGAAGCCGGAGGCGGGCGAGGACCGCGTCGGGCGGATCAAGGGGCTCGCGTGGACGAGCGTCGGCGGCGAGGTCATGCCCATCGAGGCGCTCGTGCTCGAGGGCCGCGGCGAGGTCAAGCTGACCGGCAAGCTCGGCGAGGTGATGCGCGAGTCGGCGATCCTTGCCGTCAGCGTCGTGCGCGCGCGGCTTCGGGAATACGGCGTGCAGCCCGATTTCTTCGAAAAGCACGATTTGCACATCCACGTTCCGGAGGGCGCGGTGCCCAAGGACGGCCCGTCCGCGGGCGTGGCGCTCGCGTGCGCGATGCTCTCGGCCGCGGCGGGCCTCCCCGCGCGCGCGGACATCGCGATGACCGGCGAATTGACGCTGCTGGGTGACGTGCTGCCCATCGGCGGCGTCAAGGAGAAGCTGCTCGCGGCGTACAGGCTCGGCGTCACGGACATTTTGCTCCCGCGCGAGAACGAGCGCGACTTGGAAAAGATCGAACCGGCAATCCTAGAGAAGCTCAATATTGCGCTGCTCGACCGCGTGGACGAGGCGTTTAAGCTCGTCCTTCCGGGCAGGGCGGAGATCAAGGTGGCCGTATGATGACGATTCGAAGCGCGAAATTCGTGACCTCGCTCGACAGGCTCCGCCCGTTTCCCGGGCAGGGCCTGCCGGAGGTCGCGATGGCGGGCAAGTCGAACGTCGGAAAGTCGTCTCTGATCAACAGTCTGTTCAACAATTTCAAGCTCGCGCGGACGTCGTCGGAGCCCGGGAAGACGCGGCTGATCAACTTTTTTTGTGTCAACGATCGGCTGCTCGTGGTCGACCTGCCCGGCTACGGCTTCGCGCGCGCGCCGAAGGCGGAAAAGGACCGCTGGGCCGCGATGATCGAGGGCTACCTCAAGGGCTCGGAGAACCTCAAGCGCGTGCTGCAACTCGTGGACATCCGCCACGAGCCGACCGCGGAGGACAGGCTGATGGTAAACTACCTGCGCCACTATGAGATTCCGTTCACCGTCGTCGCGACGAAGGCCGACAAGCTTTCGAAGGCCGCAAGGGGGCGCTCGATCCCCGTGATCTGCCGGGCGCTCGCCGTACAGCCGTGGGAGATCGTCCAATATTCGTCCGGGGACGGCACGGGGCGTGAAACCCTGCTCGAAATTCTGGAAAATGAAGCGGCCGCCGAGGAACACGCGAATGAATAGACAGCTCCGTGGAAGCATCTACCTGTTTCTGACCGCCCTGATCTGGGGCATGGCCTTCTCCGCGCAGAGCGAGGCCGCGCGGCACATGGGGCCGTTCACGTTCACCGCGGTTCGCTCGCTGATCACGCTCGGCGCGCTCTCGCTCTTCTCGCTGCTGGGCCGCAAAAACCCTGCGCCCGCGCCGGCGGCGAAGGCGGGCTCTTACATAAAGGTCGGCGCGCTGCTGGGCGCGATACTCTTTCTCGGCGCGG
>MWAC01000243.1 GCA_002068815.1 Firmicutes bacterium ADurb.Bin467
GACGACGTCGTCCGCATGGTCGAGGCGGTCATGGCCGAGTACGGCAGGATCGACGTGCTGATCAACAACGCCGGCACGTGGCGCGGAGACGACGCGGAGAAGGTCACCACCGAGGACTGGAAGGAAGTCATCGACGTGAACCTGACCGGGCCGTTCATCGTCTCCAGGGAGGTCGGCAAGGTCATGCTCCGCCAGGGCAAGGGCTCCATCATCAACATCGGCTCCATGTCCGGAATGATCGTCAACACGCCGCAGACGCAGTGCGCGTACAACGCCTCGAAGGGCGGTCTGATCATGCTGACGAAGTCGATGGCCACCGAGTGGGCGACGCGCGGCGTGCGCGTCAACTGCCTGTGCCCGGGCTACATGCGCACCGAGATGAGCGAGGATCGCTACCGGCGCAGGGATCCGGCCATCGAGCGATGGTTCTCGATGACGCCGATGGGGAGGAGCGGCGTGACCGACGAACTGATGGGCGCGGCCGTCTATCTGGCGAGCGATGCCTCGAGCTTCGTGACCGGCACGACGCTGCTCGTCGACGGCGGCTACACCGCGTGGTAGGCGGATTTTCCCCTTGACTTCGATTTACTGGAAACAGTAAAATGATAGAAAGGAAGGTACACAGTATGAAGAAGGTTCTCATGATGGTTCTGGCCCTAGTCCTTTCGTTGGCGGCCGTTTCCGGCGCGCTCGCCGAGGGAGGCGTCAAGATCGGCGTCTCCGTCGCCGACCTTGCAAACGTGTTTTACGCGGACATCACCGACGGCATGAAGTCCGTCCTCAAAGAGGGCGACGAGCTCATCATCATGGACGCGGACTTCGACCCCGCCAAGCAGATCGCCGACATCGAGGACATGATCCAGCAGGGCGTCGCCGTCATGCTGGTCGATCCCGTCGACTCCGCCGCGATCCGCTCCTCGCTGGAAGCCTGCGCGGAGGCCGGCATCCCGGTGGTCGCGTACAACTCTCCGTGCGACGCGGAGGACCTGGTCGCCTCCACGGTCGCGTCCGACAACTACATGGCGGGCGAGCTGATCGGCAAGGCGCTCGCCGAGGAGCTCAGCGGCGAGGGCAAGATCGCGATGCTGACCTACGACGTCGCGCTCGTGTGCTGGGACCGCGCGGAGGGCTTCGTGAAGGCCATCTCCGAGTACCCGGGCATGGAGGTCGTCGTCCGCCAGGAGATCACCCCCGGCACGGACACGGCGCTGCCGGTCATGGAGAACATGCTGCAGGCCTATCCGGAGATCACCGGCGCGTTCTGCCTGAATGACCCGTCCGCCATCGGCGCCGCCGCCGCCATCCAGGCCGCCGGCCTGCACGACAAGATCAAGATCGTGGGCGTGGACGGCTCCGACGACGGCAAGGCTGCCATCGGCGACGGCAGAATGCTCGCCTCCGCCGCGCAGCACCCGGTGGACATCGGCGCAATCTCGATCGAGACCGCGTACAAGCTCATCGCGGGTGAGGAAGTCGAGAAGGACATCAAGGTTCCCACCGAGCTCGTCGACATCAACAACTACAACCAGTAGGACCTTCCGGGACGGATGCCCCATGTGGGGAACCATGTGGGGCATCTCCTTTAGATCATGGAAGCGGCGGTGGCATCGATGGCGGAAAACTTCTTTCTGGAGATGGAGCATATCTCCAAGACCTTTCCAGGCGCGAAGGTTTTAGACGACATAGAGCTTCGCATCCGCCCCGGCGAGGTGCGCGCGCTGATGGGGGAGAACGGCGCCGGAAAATCGACGCTGATCAAGATCTTAGGCGGCATCTACCAGATGGACGCCGGGGGGCAGATCAAAATCGAGGGACGGCCCGTCGGCATCCGCAGCGTCGGGGACGCCCGCGCCCAAGGCATCAGCATCATCCATCAGGAGATATCGCTCGCGGACAACATGACGGTATTCGACAACCTCTTCATGGGCCGCGAGATCATGGGCAGCTCAAAGTTGTTTCTGGACGACCGGAAGATGGTCTCGGACGCGCAGGCGACCATCGACAAGATGGACATCGACGTGGACGTGCGCACGCTCGTCAAGAACCTGTCCATCGCCAAGCAGCAGATGGTCGAGATTTCGCGGGCGCTGATGTTCAACGCGCGCCTGATCGTCATGGACGAGCCGACCTCCTCGCTCACCGAAATCGAAATCGAGCAGCTTTTCCAACAGATCGACCGGCTCAGGCGGGCGGGAATCGCTGTCATATATATCTCGCACAGGATGGAGGAGATTTTCCGCGTCGCGGACTCCGTGACGGTTCTGCGCGACGGCCGTTTGATCGGCACACGGCCGGTCCGGGAGCTGTCCAGGGACGAGCTGATTGCGATGATGGTCGGCCGGAAGCTCTCCGAAATCTACGGAAAGAGCGGTGAAAACCGGATCGGCGACGTGTGCCTCGAGGTGCGCGGCTTCCGGAACGCGCGCCTGAACGACGTGAGCTTTTCACTCCGCCGTGGCGAGGTGCTGGGCTTCGCGGGGCTGGTCGGAGCGGGGCGCAGCGAGCTCGCGCGCGCGATCTTCGGGATCGACAGGCGCGAACATGGCGAGCTGCTGTTGAACGGGCGACCCGTCAAAATCGCCCACCCGGCCGACGCCATACGCCACGGCATAGGCTTTGTGCCGGAAAACCGGAAGCTCGAGGGGCTGTTTCTCACGAACACGCTCCGGTACAACATGACGCTCCCGATCCTTCACCGGTTCATGGGGTTCGTCGGCGTGAACCGCAAGAAGGAGATGTCGATCGTCGACAAGTACGTCCATGAGCTGTCGATCCGGATGACGGGCGTCGACCAACTGGTCAACTACCTCTCCGGCGGCAACCAGCAGAAGGTCGTCGTCTCGAAGTGGCTGTTGACCGACGAAATCCCGAATGACCCCGCGCGCCGGGCGACCCAGGAAGAAATCTTGCTGCTAGCGTCAGGAGGCAACGCAAATGAAGACAACGCGTAAACAAATACTGGATCGCAACCCCGTCTTGCGCTTTCTGAAGCCGGTCATACAGTTTTTTCTCCGGAACTCCGGCATCCTGATCGGCCTCGCGGCGCTCGTTCTGGTCCTGTGGATCGCCACCTCGACGTTCATGAACGCGAAGAACCTCTTGACGGTTCTGCGCCAGATCTGCCAGAACGCGCTGCTCGCGTTCGGCATGACCTGCGTCCTGATCGTCGGCGGCATCGACCTGACCGTCGGGTCGGTGTTCGGCGCAAGCGGCGTCGCGATCGTGATGATGCTCAACGGCGGCATGCCGCTTTTGCCCGCGTTTCTGATCGCGCTTCTGATGGGTACGCTGATCGGCTTCCTGAACGGCTCGGTCATCGCCTACACCGGCATGCCCGCGTTCATCGTGACGCTCTCGATGCAGCAGGTCATCCGCGGCCTCGCGTTTTTGATCACGAACGGTCGCGCGGTCGGCAGCGACCACAAGCTGTTCAACTCGCTCGGGAACGCCTACTGGCTTAGAATCCCCGCGCCGATCTACGCGGTCGCGGCGATGATGCTGATCGTCTCGGTCATCCTCTACCGCACGAAGCTCGGACGGAGGATGTATGCGGTCGGCGGAAACGCGAACGCCGCGCGCTTTTCGGGCATACGCATACCGCGCGTCGTAATCAGCGCCTATATGATCTCCGGAACGCTGTCGGCGCTTTCGGGCATCATCATGTCCTCGCGCATGTACTCCGGCCAGCCGTCCGCGGGCGAGGGCTACGAGTCCGACGCGATTGCCGCGGCGGTGCTCGGCGGCGTCAGCTTCACCGGCGGCGTCGGCACGATCGGCGGCGCGATCATCGGCGCGCTGGTCATCGGCGTGCTGAACAACGGCCTGAACCTTCTGAAGGTCTCCTCCTACATACAGATGATCATCAAGGGGTTGGTCATCATCGCCGCGGTCGGCGTGGACATACTGAAGGCGCGCTCGAGCAGCGCGAAGAGCTGAGGGTGGCCGCCGTGGACAGGCGTTTCGTCATTGGCGCGGACTTCGGGACGGACTCGGCGCGCGCGCTGATCGTCGACGTGCTCGACGGGAATGAGATCGCTGAGGCCACCGCGGGCTATCCCCGCTGGCTCGCCGGGAAATACCAGGACGCGCCCCGCCGTATGTTTCGCCAGCACCCGCTGGACTACCTCGAGGCGCTGACCTCCTGCGTGCGCGGGGCGCTCGGCCGGGCGGGCGCCGGCGTCCGCGAGCGCATTGCCGCGCTCTCGGTCGACGCGACCGGCTCCACGCCCTGCCCGGTCGACAAAAGCGGCGTGCCGCTTGCGCTGCTGCCCGAGTTCTCGGAAAATCCCGACGCGATGTTCCACCTCTGGAAGGACCACACCGCGATCGAAGAGGCGGCGGAGATCACGCGCGCGCTCCGGGACAACCGGGACGGCGTCGACTACACGCGCTACCAGGGCCCGTACGCCTCCGAGTGGTACTGGGCGAAGATATTGCACACGTCCCGGTTAAACCCCGACGTCCGCGGCGCAGCATGGTCGTGGGTCGAGCACAGCGACTGGATTCCGGCGCTTCTTTCGGGCGAGACGCGCCCGGAGAGGATGTACCGCTCGGCGTGCGGCGCGGGCCACAAGGCCTACTGGCACAGCGCGTGGGGCGGACTTCCGTCGGAAAGCTGCCTCGGGGCGCTGGACCCATACCTCGTTCAGGTCCGGCGAAGCTACGGGCGCGGACCGCTCCCCTCGACGCACGCGCTCGGCCCCTTGACCGCCGAGTGGGCCCGGCGGTTGGGGCTCGATAAGGGAGTAATCGTCGCCGGCAGCTCGTTTGACGCGCACGCGGGAGCGGTCGGCGCGGGCGTTAACGGCTCGACGATGGTCTTAAACCTCGGCACATCCGCGGTCGACATGTTCGCCGCG
>MWAC01000244.1 GCA_002068815.1 Firmicutes bacterium ADurb.Bin467
ATCCAGACGATCTACCAGGAGTTCAATGTGTTCCCGGATTTAAGCGTTACCGAGAACATCTTCGCGGGGCTCGAGATCGTCGGGCGCGGCATGGTCGTCAATCGCGCCGAGATGCGCAAGAAGGCGCAGGACGCGCTTAGCTACCTGCGCTGCCGGTTCAGCCCGGACGCGCTCGTCGGCGAGCTCTCCAGCGGCGAGAAAAAGCTCGTCGAGATCGCGAAGGCGATCGTGTTCCAGCGCAAGATCGTCGTGCTCGACGAGCCGACGGCGAGCTTCTCGGTCTCGGAGATCGAGATGCTGCTGGACGTCGTCAAAAAGGTCGCGGCGTCCGGCATCGCGGTCGCCTACATATCGCACCACCTGGACGAGGTGTTCAGGCTCGCCGACCGGATCACGATACTGCGCGACGGCATGAAGATTCTGACCGCCTGCGCGGGCGAGATCGACGAGCAGACGCTCGTTCGCAACATGGTCGGGCGCGACGTCAGCGCGTTCTACAGCCGCCAGCTCTTCCCGCAGGGTAAGCCGGCGATCGAGGCGCGGCACCTGTGCGGAAACGGCGTGTCGGATATCGGCTTCACCGCCTACCGCGGCCAGATACTGGGCTTTGCCGGCATGGTCGGCTCCGGGCGCTCGGAACTGATGACGCTGCTGATGGGCGGCGCGAAGCGCACCTCGGGCGAGATTTTGATCGACGGCAAACCGGTCGACTTCCGCGACCCGTGGGATGCGATCCGCAGAAAGATGTGCTACATCACCGAGGACCGGCAGAACACCGGGCTGTTCCTCAAGCACACGATCGCGCGCAACTCGATCATCGCGAACCTCGTCAACCGCAGAAGCCCGTTCATCCACCCGCGCGAGGACTACGCGGTCGGCCAGCACTATATCGAGGAGCTGCGCACGAAGGCGACCGGCGCAAACGCCGTCGTCGCGACGCTCTCCGGCGGCAACCAGCAGAAGGTCGTGCTCGCGAAGTGGTTCCACACCGACGGCGACATCTTCATCTTCGACGAGCCTACCCGCGGCATCGACGTGGGCGCGAAGCAGGAAATCTACCAGATCATGATCAACCTTCTCAAACAGGACAAGTGCATATTGATGGTGTCCTCCGACATGCCGGAGATCGTGTCGATGTCCGACCGCGTGATCATCATGAAGGAAGGGCGCATCGCGGGCGCGCTCGAGCGCGCCGAGATCTCGGAGGAGAACATCCTGCAGCTCTCGATAGGAGGCTCCAGCATATGAAGAGGGAAAAGAAGTCGTTCCTGATCTTCCGCAAGAACAGCGACCTGCAGACCGTGTCGGTGGTCACGTTCTTCTTTGTCGTCGCGGTTCTGATCTACCAGATCATCGCCGGGTTCTCGACGAAGGGCGGGCTCGCGTACCCGTCGTTCATCTACCCGTCGAACATCCTGAACATCTTCATACAGGTCGCGGCCGTGGGCATCATGGCGATGGGCATGGCGACGGTCATGCTCTCCGGCGGCATCGACCTGTCGGTGGGCATGATGGTCTCGCTGGTGGCGATATTCATCGCGAAGGCGGTCATGCACTGGGGGATGTCCCCGGCTATGTCGGTCGTGCTGGCGCTTCTGATCACGGTTTCGCTGGAATTGATCATGGGCTTCATCATCGCGTGGCTGAACGTCGAGCCGTTCATCATCACCCTGGGCGGCATGATCGCCTGCCGAGGCATCGCGCTTCTGATCGCGCGCTCGCAGGAGATCGCGATGGAGCAGAACCTCGCGTGGTTCAAGACGAACGTGTTCGACTGGTTCAACTCCGACGGCGTCAAGCTCTTCGGCTTCAAATTGCAGCTTCCGTACTATGTGCTGCTGTTCGTCCTGATCGCGGTCGGCACGTGGGCGATGCTCAAGTACACGCGCTTCGGCCGCAGGATCTACGCGGTCGGCAACAACCCGCAGGCGGCGTACCTGTCGGGCATCAACGTGCGGCTGACGAAGCTGCTCGCTTACGGGTTCAACGGGCTGCTCGTCGGCATCGGAGGGACGATCGCGCTCGTCCGGCAGAACACCGGCATCATCACCGTCGGCCAGAACATGGAGATCGACGTCATCGCCGCGGTCGTCATCGGCGGCGTCGCGATGTCCGGCGGCAAGGGAAACGCGATGAGCGCGTTCATCGGCGCGCTCCTGATGGGCGCGATCACAAACGCGATGACGCTCATGCGGATACAGTTCGAGTGGCAGTACCTCGTCAAGGGGCTGATCATCATCGTGGCCGTCTCCGGCGGCGCGCTGTCGGAGAGGCTGTCGAACCGCAAGGCCGTTCGGAGCCAGGAGGACCCTTCCTGCAAGATAGACAGTCAATCCTAACCCGATCATTTTTCCCGCAGGGGAAATAAAAAATAGGAGGAGAAACCTATGAAGAAACTGTCAGTCCTTTTGATGGTGGTCATCATGCTGTTCGCGTTCACCGGCGCGCACGCCGCTCCGGAGCCCAAGACCATCGGCTTCTACGCCGACAACGTCGACAGCTACTATGCCGCCATCACCGACGTGCTCAAGGCGCTGGCCGAGAAGGACCCGGACGTGGATTGGACGATCGACGTCATCACCGGCACAGGCTCGGCCGCCGAGCAGCTCAACGCCGTGCAGAACTTCGTCACCACCGGCTACGACGCGATCTGCGTCATCCAGAACAACGCGCAGACGACCTCGGAGTGCATCCAGATGGCGGTCGACGCCGGCATTCCGTACTTCGGCATGACGCACTCGTTCGCCTCCGTCGCCAACGCCAAGGACGCGGTCGGCTGGATCGGCTTCAACTTCGTCAACGAGGGCTACTACGCGGGCGTCGACGCCGCGGAGAAGGGCGCCAAGAAGATCGTCAACGTCGAGGGCGTGCTCGGGCAGGGCTCCGCGGCCGCGCAGTCGCTGGGCTTCATCCAGGCGTACGTCGACGCGGGCAAGGACATCGGCGAGTTTGAATCCGCCGAGGCCTGGGCCGCCGAGAAGAACTCCGGCATGGCGGGAACCGACGACCTCATGCTCTACTGGACGTCCGGCGGCTGGATGAAGGACTCCGCCAAGACCGCGATGGCCAACATCATCACCGAGCTGGGCCCGGACGGCTTTGACGGCGTCTACGGCCAGAACACCCCGATGCTCGAGGGCATCGTCGAGGCCATCGAAGAGGCCGGCCTCGATCCGGCGGACTACTGGCTCGGCGGCGGCAACGGCCGCGAGATCACCTGGGAGTGGGTGCGCGACGGCGTCACCGACTGCGACGTGAACCAGTCCGCGCTGCTCGAGGGCGACGCTCTCTACCAGATGCTCAAGGCCTACTTCGCGGGCGAGCCGTATCGCCAGTACATCCATCCGTACCTCACCGCGCTGGATACCGAGAACATCAACGAGATCTGGGATTCGCTCGTTCCGTTCACCGATGTTGAGGCGTACCTCGCCAAGCGCGAAGCCGGCACGATCGTCTATGACATCAACGACCCGCTGTTTGCGGACGCGGTGGGCTTCACCGGCTGACCTTCCCCGATTCCCTCCCCCGGCGGCGCTCCCGCCCCCGGGGGAGTCCTCCGCAGCAGATCGCCTTTCGAGGCATCTGCCTGGGTGGTTGTGCCCTTTTTGACGCCATCGACAGCGCCCACAGAAGGAGTGGTACCCGTGATCAAAGTCGGAATGAACCTGCTCCTATGGTCGGACAACGCCAACTATCGGGAGCACCATCATCTGCTCGATTTCTGCAAGGAGGTCGGCTTTGACGGCGTGGAGTTCCACGTGGGCATCGTCAGCGACTTCGAGGAATGCGAGAAATTCGGCGCGCACGCCCGGGAATTGGGGCTGGGCGTCACGACCGTCGGCGTATTCGACCCCAACGTATGCAATCCGGTGAGCCCCGACCCCGCGCTTCGGGCCAGGGTGTACCCGGAATTCAAGAAGTTCATCGACGCGACGCTGACGCTGGGCGGCACGCTGATCTGCGGCCCGCTGTATCAGGGGCTGGGCTACTTCAGCGGCGCGCGCGCGACCGAGGAAGAGTGGCGGATGTCGGTCGAGACGATGCGCCCCTGCTTCGAGTACGCGCGCAAGGCGGGCATTCAGGTCGCGGTCGAGCCCCTGAACCGCTTCGAGGCGTACCTCGTGAACACCGTGGCCGACGGCGTCCGCTACGTCAAGGACATCGGCCTCGACAACGTGGGGCTCCTGGTCGACACGATGCACTCGAACATCGAGGAGCTCGACATCGCGAGGGCGTATCGCGAGGCCATGCCCCACATCAAGCACGTGCACATCTCCGAAAACGACCGCGGCATCCCGGGCACGGGCCACGCGTGCGGGAAGGAAGTGTTCGACGCGTTCAAGGACTTTGGCTACGGGGGCTACCTGACGATCGAGGCGTTCAACCTGGGCGCCCCGTCGTTGATGGGCGCACTGCACCTGTGGCGCACGTTCGCAAAGAGCGACGACCAGCTCGCCAAACAGGGCCACGACTATATCCGGGAAATGCTGAAAAGTTAGCTTCAGGAGGCGCCCATGAATAACATCATCCGCAACACGCTGTATTCGGGCGAGGGCGTGCTCCGCCTGACGCCGACCTGGGTTCCGCGCCCGTTCAACCGGCCGGGGCGGCGCATACGCCTGCATCCGGACGACTACTTCGCGATGGGCATGCACCGCGGCGCGATCGTGGAGAGGTGGTTCTCGTCGATCACGCACGTCGAGACGGCCGGGGCGGGTCCGAACGAGGGCATGAGCTTCGTAAACGTCGACGACAGGCCCGACCACCAGGTACTGTTCAAGGACTTCGTCGACGAGCTCGGCGCCGAGCTGATCGGGCAGGAGCTCATCGACCTGTACGGGACGTGGCCGATGTACTCGAAGTTCTACGACTACGAGTGGCCGCTGTTCCACCACATCCACCACGGCGAGGAGGCCTGCAACCGCTTCGGCGGCGTAAAGCCCAAGCACGAGCACTACTTCTTCCCCAAGCAGTACAATCCGACGCTGGGCGCGCTGCCCGTGTCGTATTTCGGCTTCGACCCCTCGGTCACGCGCGAGGAGGTAAAGGAGCGGCTTCAAAACTACACGGTCTGCGACGGGCGCATCACCGAGCTCTCTCGCGCGTTCCGCTTGGAGCTCGGCACCGGCTGGTAC
>MWAC01000245.1 GCA_002068815.1 Firmicutes bacterium ADurb.Bin467
CCGTCGTAGCTCGCGCCGAGCACGACGCTTTTCCGGTGCTTCCGGAACCAGTCCGTCTTCTCCGAATCCAACAGCGTCCCGTTCGTCGCGGCGAAGCAGGTGATCGGCTTTCGCCGCTCCCGCGCCTTCGCCCAGCCGACGACCTCCCGGATCAGCGGGAAATTCAGAAGCGGCTCGCCGCCCATGAAGTCGATCAAAAACCCGTCGTAGTCGGAGCTTTCGCACGCGAAGGCGTACTCCTCCTCGAGTATGCGCCGCGCGGTATCGAAGTCCATGTTCTCCGGACCCTTGAACTCCTCGTAGCAGTATCGGCAGTTCAAATTGCAGTCGCGGGTCACGATCAGCGTGCAGACGCGCCGCCGAAGCGCGGAGGAGTCCCAGCCCCAGTCGATTCCGTCCATCGGCTACGCGCCGCCGACGCGCGCGACGATCGCGTCCATGCGCTTGACGAGCGCGTCGACGTGCTTCAGGTGCTCCTCGCCCTCCGCGCGGGACATGGCGTTCGCCCTCGTCTGCTCGCGCACGCTCTCGATGTCGGCGAGCATCCCGGCGACGTCCGCCTCGTAGAGCGCGCGCACGTCGGCCGTGATCCGCTCGAACGCGTCGTCGTAGATTTTGTCGACGGCATTGAATACGTCGAGCCGTATGCCGAACAGCTTCTCGAGCATCGGCTTTACGATGTCCACCTGCTTGCCCGCGAGCTCCTTGCGCCGGAGCGCGCCGCCGACGACGTTCGCGATCGGGCGGAAGATCGAGAGAATCGACACCTGCGTCGCGACCTGATCGACGACGAGCATGCCGGTGTCGTACTTCGTCCAGTCCTGGTCCTGTATGCGTATGTTCGCGTTGAACTGCGCGGCGCTGACGGACAACTCGGGAACCTCGATCCCCTCCTTCTTCGCGAGCGCCCCGATCGCCTCAAGCATCGCGGGCCTGTGCGCCTCGACGCACCTCTCCAGCGCCTCGCGCAGCATGTCCATCATGTAGAACTGCAGGTGCTTCCGCAAATCCTCGGCGGGATGATTCTCGAGAGATGCGATCTCCGCGCCGAGGCGCTCGACGAACTCGTCCATCCACGCCTTCGCCTCGGTCTTCATGCGCAGCATGTCGCGGCCGAACTGCTCCCGGATGTCGAGCATGCGGTTCAGCAGGTTCTCGCGCCGCTCGACGCAGGAAACGCGCATCTGCTCGAGCTCGTCGTCGCGCTTGCCGAGCAGCTCCCGGACGGTCCCGGCCTTGCGCCGGATGCCGTCGACGATCCCGCGCATCATGCGCACGATCCGCTCGCTCTTGATGACCTCCCTCTGCAAAAGCACGTCCTCGCGGAGCGCGGTGCGGAAGTCCTCGAACGCGCCGTCGAGGAAGTCCTCCGCTCCGCCGCCTTGCCGCCGCGAGAGCTCGTGCAGCGCGCTCAGCGGGAACACGGCGCTGTTGGGCGTCACCTGCGCCGCGCGCTCGGCGATCAGCCGCTCGAGGCCCTTGACCTCCTCCGCCGAGTCGATCAGGTCGATCATGTTCATCACGACGAACAGCCGCGAAAAGCCGTTCGGAAGGATCACCGAGCGCAGCGCGTGCTGCTCGCTTAACGAGAGCGGCGCCAAGGCGCTCGTCACATAGACGACCGCGTCCGCGCGCGCGATGAAGTTCGCGACCATCTCGTCGTAGCGCGCGAAGATGTCGCCCATGCCGGGCGTGTCGACGATCATCACGTCCATCAGCCACGCAAGCGGCCGTCTGATCTCGAGAAAGCGCGCCGGCTCGCCGATCTGCTCGAGGATAGGCTCGAGCTTGCGCCGGTTCAGCTCGCCCTCGTCGAGCCTGTAGCGCCTTCCGCTCTCGCCGACGACCGTCGCGGACGGCTTTTCGGCGTAGGCAATCCGGTTGATCGTGATCGTCTCGGGCGTCGCGGCGCTCGGGACGACGTTTTCTCCCAGCAGCGCGTTGATCAGCGTGCTCTTGCCGCGCTTGAACTCGCCCAATACGACGATCGAGAACGGCTCCGCGAGCTTCTCCCTAAGCGCCGAAAGCGACGCCGCGATCTCCGAACACGCGGCCTCCGGGAGCATCTTGAGCAAAAAGTCGTTCGCGGTGAGCTGCGCGCCGATCGCCTGAAACTCCTCCGCCTGCGCTTCGATATAGGACAGGTCGGCCCACTGTCTGTCGCTTGTATTCATGCGGATATCCCCCTCAGTCTTCGTTCAGTATCGACACGAACTTGCCGCAGCGCGCCTCGAGCGTGCCGCGGTCGATCGGCTCGAAGTCCCCCGTGCGCGCCGCGGGGTTCCACGAGAGGAACAGCTCGCTGCGCGCGAACTCCTGCACGGCGTACATCCTTCGAATCTGCAGCGGGCTCGACTGCGCGATCTCGAGAAGCCTGACCGGCGTCTCGCGGACGCTCGCGAGCTGCTCCATCAGCGCGGCGGCGCTCATCTCCCCGCCGTTGTTCAAGAGCGCGCCCGAGGTGCGCTTCGCAAGCGCGGACAGCGCCGGCTTTTCGCCCCCGCAGCAGATGACGCCCGCGCGGTCGGCGGTGATCTCCGCGGCGCGAACCCACGCCTTCAGCGCGATGTCGAGCCCCGCGCCGACGAGCCCCGTGCCCGCGGCGAGCGCCTCGCCCGCCTTCATGTAGACGCCGTGGTTGTTCTGTATGTGCCCGCACTCGTGGCCGATGATGTAGAAAAGCTCGTCGTCGGTCATCCTTTCGACGATCGCGGACGTCAAGACGATCAGCGGCGAGACGTCGTCGCAGGCGAAGCTGTCGGAGTCGAGCCTCTGCGGGGCGGGCATGATGTAAAGCGTCGGCGCGCCGATGCCGAGCCTGTGCGCGCATTGCAGCGCCATCTCGTTGAGCTTCGGGTACTGCGAGGGGCCGGTGCGCAAATACTGCATCTGGGCGACGCGCTTCTCGCGCGGCACGATGTGCGCCGCGTACGCCCTCGCCGCCGCGCGCATCGGCCGCATGCCGTCGAGCTTCAGGCGCACGCGCCGGTCGCCGGAAAAGAGGTAGTCCGGCGCGCCGCCGTCCAGATGCCTCTCAATCGACTGCATGCGCTTCGCGACGTAGCCGTCAAAGCCGGTGAGGACCCCCTCGGTCGGATTGTCCATGCGAAACCCCCTATAGGCGG
>MWAC01000246.1 GCA_002068815.1 Firmicutes bacterium ADurb.Bin467
GCGAACTGCCACTGGGCGAACACCTCGCCGCCGGACAGCGTGACCCCGCCCGGATCGTAGAACTCCCTGTCCCGGAGCAGCAGCTCGACCGCCTCCTCCGAGGACACCTCGCGCCCGTCGAACGAGAGCGCCGCGGCGGGGCAGGCCGCGATGCAGTCGCCGCAGAGGTTGCAGGCTTGCTCATCGATGTGCAGCCGGTCGGAAAAGGAAAGGGCGCCCGCCTTGCACGCGTGCACGCAGCTTCGGCAGCCGATGCACAGCGACGGGTTCTGCCACAGCCGGACGGCCTTTTGCAAGCCCTCCGGGTTCTGGCACCACGGGCAGCGAAGCGGGCAGCCCTTCAGAAACAAGGTGCTGCGGATGCCCGGCCCGTCGTGCACGGCGAAGCGCGTGAGCTCGAAGATCAGCCCGTTCATACGGCCTCGTAGCACGTGCGCGCGATGATCTCCTCCTGCAGGTCCGGCGCGAGCTCGGTGAAATACGCCGTATAGCCCGCGACGCGCACCGTCATCCCGCGGTATTTCTCCGGCTCCTTCTGCGCCGCGCGCAGGTCGGCCTCGTTGAGCACGTTGAACTGTATGTGGCTGATGCCGAGCTTGCAGAACGTGCGCAGGAAGCTCGCGAATTTCTCGATTCCGGCTTGCGTCTTGAAAAACCGCGGCAGGAACTTCATGTTGAGGAGCGCGCCGTTGCTGGCCATCTCGAACGGCAGCTTCGACACGGATTTCAGAAGCGCCGTCGGGCCGCCTGTGTCGCGGCCGTACATCGCGGACACGCCGCCGTCGGCCAGCGGATCGCGCGCGTGGCGGCCGTCCGCGGAGGCGCCGACGTTCTGGCCCATCGGCACGTGCGCGGACACCGTGTACAGCCCCATCTGGTAGACCCCGCCGCGGCGGTTTTTGTACATCTTGAGCCGCTCGCCGAAGTAGCGCGTCCACTTGGCGCCCAATTCGTCGACCTCGGGGATGTCGTTTCCGTACTTGGGCGATTTGTGGATGAGCCGCGTGCGCAGAAGCTCCGCGCCCGCGAAGTCGCTCTTGAGCGCCCCCAGCAATTCCTCCGCGGAGACGGACTTCTCCTCGTAGACGAACTTCCGGATCGCCGCGAGGCTGTCGGCGACGTTCGCGGCCTGTATCGCCTGCACGCCCGCGAAGTTGTAGTGCGCGCCGCCGAGCGTCACGTCGCGGCCGACCTCCATGCAGTCGTCGATCACGGACGAGAGGAACGGCGTCGGCAGGTTTTCGGCGTGCATTTTGTCCATGACGGCGATCATGGCGACCATCCTGTCCATGTACATGTCGATCTGGCGCGCGAACGCGGCCTCGAGCTCGTCGAACGTCCTGTACGTCGTCAGGTTCCCGCAATCCGGGCCGATCTTCTGACCGCTCAACAGGTCGACGCCGCCCGTCAGCGCGAGCTCGAGCGCCTTGACGAGGTTGAACATCGCGGCGTCGCTCCACCCGAGCGCGTTCCCGTGCGTCGTGAGCTCGACGCAGCCGACGATCGCGTAGTTCATCGCGTCCTCGTGCGACACGCCGTGCAATTCGAGCGCCGGGATGACGGACTCGTCGTTGAACACCTGCGGTATGCCGCTGCCCTTGCCGATCACGCGCACCGCGGCCTCGACGAGCGACTGCGGCGAGTTGCGGTACATGCGCAGCGACATGTTCGGCTGCGGAAGCAGGAGGTGATCCTGCGCCTTCAGGAACAGGTAGCTCAGCTCGTTCGAGGCGTCCGAGCCGTCCGCGCGCTGGCCGCCGATCGCCACGTTGAAGCCGATCGGGAAGCCCGCGAAGTATTTGGCGCTGTTCGAGTTGCGCAGGTACACGATCTGGTTGAACTTGAGCCACAGGCCCTCCGTCAATTCCAGCGCCTCTTCGAAGGTCATGCCGCCCTCGCGGCTGCGAAGGTAATGCGGATAGAGGTACTGGTCCATGCGCCCCGGCGAGAACGAGGACGCGTTCCCCTCCATCTGCAGTATCACGAACAAAAACCAGGTCGCCTGCAGCGCCTCGTGGTAGCTCTCCGGCGGATGGGAGGCGAGCTTTTCGCAGATTCTCGAGACCTCGCGGAGGTTCTCCTTGCCGGTCTCGGCGTACATCTGCGCGGCCAGCTTCGCGTATCGGCGCATGAACGCCTCGGCGCCCTCCATCGAAAGCGCGATGCTCCGGTAGAAATCCCGCTGCTCCTCCGGGGCGCTTGCGAGATGCGCCTCGGCGTCCCGGCGGATGCCCGACGGCCCCAGGCGCAGCCACTTCTCGGTGTCCGGGCAGATGTGCCCCTGCGAGTGGTCCTTCTGGTTGATCTTGACGACCAAGGCGATCGCGTCGATCTCGGGTCCCGCGGCGGCGCGCACCCTGTCCTCGAGCGAGCGCCCCTTCCAATAGGGCAGGATGTCGCGCCGGAACTCGAGCATGTCCTCCTCGCGCACGTTGAAGCGGTCCTGCGGCCGGGTCGGGAGCGTCTCGAACTCGCGGTCGACCCAGGAAGCGCCGGTCTCCGGGAACACGACGCCCGCGCGCACGCTCGCCGTGCGGTTGCCGACGATCTTCTCGTCCGGCTCGATGCGGATTCCGATGCGCTCGAGCGCGGCCTTCAGCGACTTCGCGCGGCGCATGCACGCGCTCTCGCCCTCGGTCTCTTTGTAGACCTCGGTGATGATGCGCGCCTGCTCGATGCTGACGTAGCGCGGCTCGGCGAGCATGGCTGCTTTGAGCGCCTCGATCGTGTCGAACTTGGGGATGGCGGCGATCCTCTCATATGCGTTCATGGGCAGTCTCCTTTCACCCAGGCGATTACAGCGTCTGCTCCGTGCGCTCGATGATGTCGTCCTGCGTCTGGCGCGAGAGCACGTTGAAGAACGCGCTGTACCCGGCGACGCGCACGATCAGGTCGCGGTGCTTTTCGGGGTGCGCCTGCGCGTCGAGCAGCGTCTCCCGGTCGACGACGTTGTACTGCACGTGGTAGCCGTGGAGGGTATTGAAGAACGTTCGGAGCAGCGCGATCAGCTTCTTCTTGTTCTCCTCCTTCGTCAAAAGCGCGGGCGTGAGCTTCTGGTTCAGAAGCACGCCGCCGGTGATCTCGTGCGTCGGGAGCTTCGAGACGCTCTTGAACACCGCGGTCGGGCCGCGGCGGTCCATGCCGTGGCTCGGCGAGCAGCCCTCCGCGAGCGGCTCGCCCGCGTGCCGT
>MWAC01000247.1 GCA_002068815.1 Firmicutes bacterium ADurb.Bin467
CCCCGAGGGTCCCACCGGTCCCGAAGGCCCCGAAGGTCCCTCCGGCCCTGCCGTAGGCCAGAACGGCTTCTCGGCGTTCAAGCAGACGCTAAGCGTAACCGGAGACGAGCAGATCGACGACTGGAGCACGGCCGCCCCGTACTACGCCGGCCCCGGCTTCAACGCGGCGACGGGTATCTACACGGTTCCGGTCTCCGGCAGGTATTCGATCAAGGCGACGATCAACTACTCGACCACGGTGGCGATCAGCGTGACCATCGGCAGCGCGAACCCCTCGTTCGCCGTTCGCAGGACATCCGCGCCTGCCGGGAGTCTGGTCAGCGGGCTGTTCCCGGTGCTGAACCTCAACGTCGCCCTGCTGACGATCCGCGCCATACTCGGAAACGGCATGGTCACGCTGGCGGGAGACGTCGATCTGGTGGCCGGAGACATCATCGACCTGTTCTACGAGTCCGACGGCCTGACGCTCACGCTGGACCTCGGTGGAGAGGACGACAGCGGCATCGTCTGGTCGATGCATCAGATCGCGTAACCGCAACCCGGTCGAGCTGCCAAACGACAATCCGGATATCACCGGCTGCCAAACGATAACCCGATGCCGCCGAACTCCCCAAACCCTCCGACCCCTTTGACGGAGCGGATGACGGCGGCATCGTCCGATCGACCCCTGACCGCGGGGCCGCGGCCCGCCGCCTCTACCAAACGAAAATCCGGCGCCGCCGTCGGCCAAATCGCAAACTTCGTCGACGGTGCGCCGCCCTGTCTGCCCGGCACGGGGTGGCCCTTCCCCTTCCGGCACCCCATCGGAGGCAGGGCGCGCCGGGACACCTGCGGGATCCATGTCGCTTCGGCGGCATGGATCGATTTTTCGCGTTAAAAATGCGGGCGGCGGATGCAATCTCCGGCGTTTTGTTTATAATTGGATTGGAAGGGGCGAGCCGAAATGAAGAGCATTCTGATCAAGGACACCACGCGCGAGGAGCGGGAGCGCATCGTGCTCGAGTCGCTCTCCTGCGGGGGAGGCGGCTGCGAAAACTGCTCCGCCTGCGGCGTATACGGCGCGGGCGACCCCCTCGACATGTACCGCCCGTATATCGACGGCGAGATGGAGATCGCGGACATCACGCGCCGGTTCAACGCGAAATATCTGAACGGCTGAGCGATCCGCGTCGCGGATCGCCAATTCGTACCAACCCACGCCCCGCAAATTTCAGAAAACCGCTTGCGTTGAAGAATCCCCGAACGGCTGCGCGTTCAGGCATTCGGGTTGTCGATTTCTACCACCCGGCCGACACCCCATAAGTTTCGGGAGTCCGGCCCTGTGCGCCAAAAAATGCCCGAACGGCTGCGCGTCCGGGCATCTGCGAATCATATCATATAGCTGTCCGCGGCGGCGTCTCCGAACGCGAGGTCGGCGATGGTGACGCTCTCCAGATACTCGTCGATTCTCCGCCCGAGCTCCGTCCACATCGGCAGCGTCTTGCATTCCGCGGCGCGCGGGCAGCGGTTCGGGCTCGACTCGAGGCAGGAAACCGGCGCCAGTCCGTTCTCGGTCAGCTTCAGGATTCGGCCGACCGTATAGCTCTCGGGCGGATGCGCGAGCTTGTACCCCCCGCCCTTGCCCCGGACCCCCCGCAGCACATCGGCCTTGACCAGCACGGAGATGATCGCCTCCGCGTATTTTTCGGAAATCTCCTGCCGCTCGGCGATCTCCTTCAGCGGGATGTACGCGCCGCTGTCGTGCTCGGCCAGATCGATCATCACGCGCAGCGCATACCTTCCCTTCGTCGATATCTTCAAGTTCCGCACCTCCATGACCCTATTCTACCACACGGAAGGTAGGATTACAACCGTCGCCCGCCCCGCTTCGCGTCGCGGGTACGCGCCGGGTGATTTCGCTCCTTCGCCCTCCTGCATCACGCCCCCTGTCATGTCGCCCAATTCCCGTACCCCTCTTCCCCCCGCTCCCTATCTTTGGAAAATCCTCGCGAATTTTCCAGCAACCCCCTTGACACGGCCCCTCGGCGGTGCTATACTCCCCTATAAACCAATAGGAAAGGTATGTTTCGGCATGCGAGATCGGTTCGAGAACTGTCCGTGCGAACATGAGGAGGGAGCGCAGCGACTAGGGGCGTGCTTTCCGAAGCGAAGCGCAGGACAGCGCCCCGTACCCGCGACGCGAAGCGGGGCGGGCAACGCTTCCGATTCGGCCGAATGCGTCGATGTCGCCGGGCGCCCGCACATTTTTGACGCATGAAAGGGAGTAAGATCATGAGCAACAGGAATTATCGCTTCGAGACCCTGCAGCTGCACGTTGGTCAGGAGCACGCCGACCCCTCGACGGACGCGCGCGCGGTGCCGATCTACGCGACGACCTCCTACGTATTCCGCGACTCTAAGCAGGCGGCGGGCCGCTTCGCGCTTTCGGAGCCGGGCAACATCTACACACGGCTGATGAACCCGACGACCTCGGTGTTCGAGGCGCGCATCGCGGCGCTCGAGGGCGGCGCGGCGGCGCTTGCGACGGCGTCCGGCTCGGCGGCGATCACCTGCGCGGTCCAGAACATCGCAATCGCCGGCGATCACATCGTCTCCTCGAAGAACCTCTACGGCGGCACGCGCAACCTCTTCTCGAACACGCTGCGCGAGCAGGGCCTGTCCGTGACCTACGTCGATCCCGCCGACCCGGAGAATTTCCGCCGGGCGATCCGCGGCAACACGAAGCTGCTGTTCTCCGAGACGCTCGGCAACCCGAACTCCGACGTCGTCGACCTGCGCGCGATCGCGGACATCGCGCACGGAAACGGCATACCGTTCATCGTAGACAGCACATTCGCGACGCCGTTCCTGCTGCGCCCGATCGAGTACGGCGCCGACGTCGTCGTCCACTCGGCGACGAAGTTCCTGGGCGGCCACGGAACCGTCATGGGCGGCGTCATCGTCGACGCGGGCAAGTTCGACTGGGCTTCAAACGACAAGTTCCCCGGCCTCTCCAAGCCGAACCCGTCCTACCACGGCGCGGTGTTTTCGGAGGTCTGCGGGAACCTCGCCTACATCCTCAAGGCGCGCACGACGCTCTTGCGCGATCAGGGCGCGGCGATCTCGCCGTTCAACTCGTTCCTGCTTTTGCAGGGGCTGGAGACGCTGTCGCTGCGCGTCGAGCGCCACGTCGAAAACGCGCTGAAGGTCGTCGAATTCCTGAAAAACCATCCGCAGGTCGAGCGCGTGAACCACCCGTCGCTCGCGGCCGGGCATGCGAAGGTGCTCTACGACGAATACTTCCCGCGGGGCGCCGCGTCGATCTTCACGTTTGAGATCAAGGGCGGCGCCGCGGCCGCGCAGAGATTCTCGGAGAGCCTCAAGCTCTTCTCGCTGCTCGCGAACGTCGCCGACGTGAAGTCGCTCGTGATCCACCCGGCCTCGACGACGCACTCGCAGCTCTCCCCGGAGGAGCTCCTCGAGTCCGGCGTCCGGCCGAACACGGTCCGGCTCTCCGTCGGCACCGAGCACATCGACGACATACTCGCAGACCTTCAGGACGGCTTCGACGCCGTCTCGCGACTTTGAAAGGAGACCCTCCCATGTCCAAAATCTACCGATCCGCGGACGCGTTGATCGGCCGCACGCCGCTTCTGGAGCTCAAAAACATCGAGCGCGAGCTGAATCTCCCGGCGAAGCTCTACGCGAAGCTCGAGTCGTTCAACCCCGCCGGCTCCGTCAAGGACCGCATCGCGAAGTCGATGATCGACGACGCGGAGCAGAAGGGACTGCTCAAGCCCGGCTCGGTCATCATCGAGCCGACGAGCGGCAACACCGGCATCGGCCTCGCGTCCGTCGCCGCCGCGCGCGGCTACCGGATCGTGATCGTCATGCCGGAGACGATGAGCGTCGAGCGCCGGCAGCTGATGAAGGCCTACGGCGCGGAGCTCGTACTGACCGAGGGCGCGAAGGGCATGAAGGGCGCGATCGCGAGGGCCGAAGAGCTCGCGAAGGAGATTCCGAACAGCTTCATCCCCGGCCAGTTCACAAACCCGGCGAACCCCGCCGTGCACTTTTCGACGACCGGCCCCGAGATCTGGGACGACACCGACGGAAACGTCGACATCTTCGTCTCCGGCGTCGGCACCGGCGGCACGATCACCGGCGCGGGCGGATATCTCAAGTCGAAGAACCCGAAAATTGAAGTCGTCGCGGTCGAGCCGACGGACTCCCCGGTGCTCTCCGGCGGCGCGCCCGGCCCGCACAAGCTGCAGGGCATCGGCCCGGGCTTCGTGCCCGACGTGCTCGACACGGGCGTCTACGACGAAATCGTCACCGTCGCTTCCGACGACGCGTTCGCGACCGGCAGGAAGATCGGCAGGTCCGAGGGCATACTCATCGGCATCTCGTCCGGCGCCGCGGCGTGGGCGGCCATCGAGCTCGCGAAGCGTCCGGAGAACAGGGGCAAGTCGATCGTCGTGCTGCTCCCCGACACCGGCGACCGGTACCTGTCGACGCCGC
>MWAC01000248.1 GCA_002068815.1 Firmicutes bacterium ADurb.Bin467
GATGGCGGTCGTGCTCCTGTCTCTGACGGTCAGCCTGTTCCTCGTGCAGAAGTACTACTTCGAGAGCAAGACCGCGGCGACCCTGACCGGCAAGGCCTCGCGCGCACGGATGCCGATCACCGAGAAGAGCGTCACCGTGCCGCTGACGATCCTCTGCCTGATCATCTCGGTGTTCGTCGTCGTGATGTACGTGAGCATTCCCTTCGGCGCGCTGTTCAAGCTCTGGGGGCGGGACTATTCCCTGAGCTGGAAGTGGTTCGAGTACCTGTTCAAGTACAACGGGCTCAAGGCGTTCAAGGACTCGTTCGTGCTCTCGTTCATCGCCTCGCCGATCACGGCGTTTCTGTCGATGGTCATCTCATACCTCGTCGTCAAGCGGAAATTCCGCGCGAAGGGCTTCATCGAGTTCGTGTCGATCCTCGCGATGGCGGTGCCGGGCACGGTGCTCGGCGTCGGCTACATACGCGGCTTCGCGAACGGGCTGTTCCGCTCGGGGATACTGCAGGGCATCTACGGGACGGGCGTCATACTCGTGATCGTGTTCGTGATCCGCAGCCTCCCCGTCGGCACCCGAAGCGGCATCTCGGCGCTTCGGCAGATCGACAAGTCGATCGAGGAATCCGCCTACGACCTCGGCGCCGGCAGCGGCAGGGTGTTCATGTCGATCACGCTGCCCTTGATCAAGGACTCGTTCCTGAGCGGTCTCGTCACGACCTTCGTCCGCTCGATCACGGCCATCAGCGCCATCATATTGCTCGTCACGCCGAAATACCTGCTGGTGACGACCAGGATCAACGAGTTCGCGGAAAAGGGGTTCTACGGCGTCGCCTGCGCGTACGCAACGCTCTTGATCTTCATCGTGTACGCGGCGATCACGCTGATGAACCTGTTCATCCGGTATTTCGGCACGAGCCGGCACATCAAGGAGGTTGAGCGTTCATGAGCAAGCAGAAAAAGGGCGTGCGCATCGAGCATATTTCGAAAATCTACGTCGATCCCAAGACGAAAAAGGATTTCTACGCGGTCCGCGACATCTCGCTCGACATCGAGCCGGGCAGCTTCGTGACCTTGCTCGGGCCGTCCGGCTGCGGAAAGACGACGACGCTGCGCATGATCGCCGGGTTCGAGAGCCCGGACGAGGGCGAGATCTACATCGGCGGCGAGCCGATCAACCACCTGACGCCGAACAAGCGCGACACGGCGATGGTGTTCCAGAGCTACGCGCTGTTCCCGCACTACAACGTGTTCGACAACGTGGCCTACGGGCTGCGCCTGCGCAAGCTCTCGAAGGACGAGATACAGAAGCGCGTCGGCGTGATCCTGAACCTCGTCGAACTCAACGGCATGGAGAGCCGCATGACGAACCAGCTCTCCGGCGGGCAGCAGCAGCGCGTCGCGCTCGCGAGGGCGCTGGTCGTCGAGCCGGGCGTGCTCTTGTTCGACGAGCCGCTCTCGAACCTCGACGCGAAGCTGCGCGTTTCGATGCGCACCGAGATACGCCGCATACAGCAGACGCTTGGCATCACCGCGATCTACGTGACGCACGACCAGGCGGAGGCGATGTCGATCTCCGACAGGATCATCATCATGCACAGGGGCGTCATTGCGCAGCAGGGCACGCCGACCGAGATCTATTACCACCCGAACAGCGAGTTCGTCGCGGACTTCATCGGCGAGGCGAATTTCCTGCCGTGCAGGGTCGTGTCCGTGAGCGGCAGCGAGCACCGGGTGACGGTCGGCGGCGCGGTCGTGGCGCTCGAGTGCGACGATCAACACGCCGTCGGCGAGGACTGCAAGATCGTGCTTCGGCCCGAGGCGGCCATCATCGGCGACGACGGGCCGATCCCGTGCAAGGTGATCCTGAGCTGCTTCATGGGCTCGTACCAGAACTACCACGTGATGGTCGGCGACACGCTCGTGAAGATTTCCGACGCCTGCCCGATCAACAAGAAGGTCTATCGGGTCGGGGACGCGGCGACGCTGCGCTTCGACCGCAACTGCGCGCACCTGCTGTGACGCGAGAAATGGGAGGGAGACAGATATGTACGTCGCGAACGAGGAGCGGTACGCAGGCATGGTCTACCGCCGCTCAGGGGCCTCGGGGCTGAAGCTGCCCGCGCTTTCCCTGGGGACATGGCACAACTTCGGAGGTCTTACGCCCAGGGAGACCGCGCGGATGATGCTCCGGACGGCGTTCGACCACGGCATCACACACTTTGACTGCGCGAACAACTACGGCCCGCCGCCGGGCTCGGCGGAGGAGGCGCTCGGAGACATCTTGAAAAGCGACTTCCGCGCGTACCGCGACGAGCTGATCGTCTCGACGAAGGCGGGCTACTACATGTGGCCCGGCCCGTACGGCGAGTGGGGCTCGAAGAAGAACCTGCTCGCGAGCCTCGACCGCAGTCTCAAGCGGCTGAAGCTCGACTACGTCGATATCTTCTACCACCACCGGCCCGACCCCGAGACGCCGCTCGAGGAGAGCATGGAGGCGCTCGCGCACGCGGTTCGGAGCGGCAAGGCGCTCTACGTCGGCGTGTCGAACTACGCAGGCGACGACCTCCGCCGCGCGGCGGACATCCTCAAGTCGATGGGCACGCGGCTCGTCATCAGCCAGCCGCGCTACTCGATGCTGAACCGCGGCTTCGAGGAAGGCGCGCAGGCGGCCACGCTGGATGCGAACATCGGCGCGATCGCGTTCAGCCCGCTCGCCGGGGGCATGCTGACCGACCGGTATTTCAACGGCGTGCCCGAGGGCTCGCGCGCCGCGGGGCCGAGCGTATTCCT
>MWAC01000249.1 GCA_002068815.1 Firmicutes bacterium ADurb.Bin467
CGCGTCGTCGACCGGCGCGTTCCGCTACGCGGTGATGAACATGCCCGCGTTCCAGCTCGTGATGTACGCGACGATCCTCCTGATTTTATGGTTCGGCGGCGGCTTCATCCGCGCGGGCGGCATGAAGGTCGGCATGCTGACCGGCTTTTTGAGCTACGTATTGCAGATACTGAACTCGCTGATGATGATCTCGAACGTGTTTCTGATGCTCAGCCGCTCGATGACCTCCGCCGGGCGGATACTCGAGGTGATGGACGAAGCGCCGGGCATCGCGGACGGCGACTGGGATGGGGAGGTCGAGAGGGGCGCGGTCGAGTTCGACCATGTGTCTTTCAAATACAAGGAGACCGCGAAGGAATTCGCGCTCTCGGACATCTGCCTCAATATCCTGCCGGGGCAGACGCTCGGCGTCATCGGAGGCACGGGCTCGGCGAAGTCGTCGCTCGTGCAGCTGATCCCGCGGCTGTACGACGTGACGGACGGCAGCCTCAAAATCGACGGCCGCGACGTCCGGGAGTACGCGGTTTCGAAGCTCCGGGACGCGGTCGGCATGGTGCTGCAGAAGAACACGCTGTTCTCCGGCACGATCCGCGAAAACCTGCGGTGGGGAAGCGAGAGCGCGGCGGACGAGGAGCTCGACTGGGCCTGCCGGATTGCCTGCGCGGACGAGTTCGTCGCGAAGCTGCCGGCCGGCTACGAGACCGAGCTCGGGCAGGGCGGCGTCAACGTGTCCGGCGGGCAGAAGCAGCGGCTGTGCATCGCCCGGGCGCTGCTCAAGCGGCCGAAGGTGCTGATCTTCGACGACTCGACGAGCGCCGTCGACACCGCGACCGAGGCGAGGATACGCAGGAGGCTTGCGGAGGAGCTGCCGGGCGTGACGAAGATCGTCATCACGCAGCGCGTCAGCGCCATCGAGGGCGCCGACCGGATCGTCGTGCTCGAAAACGGCAGAATCCGCGCGGCCGGCACGCACGCGGAGCTGCTCGAGCGCGATCCCGTCTACCGGGACATCTGCCGGCTGCAGAGAAGGGGGGCCGCGTCATGATGAAGATGACGCCCCGCGAGAGGCCGCGGGACATCCGGAAGGCGCTGAAATTGCTTCGGAGGCACATGCGCAGGCACGCGGGCCCGCTCGCGCTGATCGCGCTCCTGGTGGTCGTCAGCGCCTCGGCGAACGTGTACGGCACGTATCTCCTGAAGCCCGCCGTCAACGACTACATCCTGCCGGGCGATCTCGCGGGGCTCTTGAAGTTTCTCATGTTCATGGGGGCGGTGTACGCCGCGGGCGTCGCCGCGTCGTTCGGCTATTCGCAGTTGATGGTCCGGGTCGCGCAGAAAATCGTCCGCGAGATTCGGGACGAGCTGTTCTCGAAGGTGCAGAAGCTGCCGCTGCGCTTCTTCGACGCGCGCACGCACGGCGAGCTGATGAGCCGCTTTACGAGCGACATCGACACGATCTCCGAGGCGTTCAACAACAGCTTCACCGTGCTGATCCACAGCTTCGTCGTCATCACCGGCACGGTCGCGGTCATGGTGCGGCTGAACGCGCTGCTGTCCGCGATCGTGCTCGCGGTGTTCCTGGGCATGGCGTTCGTCATACGCTACAGCGGCCGCAAGAGCCACGCGCATTTCTCGCAGCAGCAGAGGCACATGGGGAGCCTGAACGGGTTCCTCGAGGAGATGGTCGAGGGGCAGAAGGTCGTCAAGGTGTTCAACCACGAGGACAGCGCGTTCCGGGAGTTCCAAAGCAGGAACGCTCGTCTCAAGAAGGCCGCCGCGAGCGCGATGACCTATTCGGGGATACTGATCCCGCTCGTCGTCAGCATCTCGTACTTCAACTACGCGCTCACCGCGTGCATCGGCGCGTTTTTCGCGATCTCCGGCATGATCGACCTCGGCGCTCTGACGTCCTATCTCGTCTACGTCCGGCAGACGGCGATGCCGATCAACCAATTCTCGCAGCAGGCGAACTTCATCCTCGCGGCGCTGTCCGGCGCGGAGCGGATTTTCGAGATCATGGAGGAGCCGGAGGAGGTCGACCGCGGCAAGGCGACGCTCGAGCGCACGGCGGAGGGGTGGGCGTGGCGGAAGCCGGATTCGGAAATCGTCCCGTTCCGCGGCGACGTGCGGTTCCACGGCGTCGTGTTCGGCTACCAGCCGGGGCATCCGATTTTGAAGGGGATCGACCTGTACGCGAAGCCCGGGCAGAAGATCGCGCTCGTCGGCTCGACCGGCGCCGGCAAGACGACGATCGCGAACCTGATCAACCGCTTCTACGACGTGACGGCCGGGAGCATCACCTACGACGGCATCGACGTCCGGGACATCGCGCTCAACGACCTCCGGCGCTCGGTCGCGGTCGTGTTGCAGGACACGAATCTGTTCACCGGCACGATCGCCGAGAACATCGCCTACGGAAACCCCGGCGCGGACCGCGAGCAGATCGTGCACGCCGCGCAGCTCGCGAACGCGGATTCGTTCATACAGCGCCTTCCGGACGGCTACGACACGATGCTGACCGGCAACGGCGCGAACCTCAGCCAGGGCCAGCGGCAGCTTATCTCAATCGCGCGCGCCGCGGCGTCCGACCCGCCGGTGCTGATCTTGGACGAGGCGACGAGCTCCGTCGACACGCACACCGAGAAGCTGATCGAGGCGGGCATGGATAGGCTCATGGAGAACCGGACGGTGTTCGTGATCGCGCACCGGCTCTCGACCGTCCGCAACGCCAAGGCGATCCTCGTTCTCGAGGACGGCGCGATCCTCGAGCGCGGCAGCCACGAGGAGCTGCTCGGGCAGGGGGGCCGGTACGCGGAACTGTATACCGGGCAGTTCGAGGGGATGTCGATCGCGGGGTGATCTCCGAAGGGGAATCGCAAAGGGCGGCCCGATCGCGGGGCCGCCCTTTGCCATGGCTATTTTACCAGCGACTGCACGTACGCCTGCATCTCCTCCTTCGATTGGACGCCGCGCGCGCGGGCGAGCACGCCCCGCTGATCGGCCTCCGACATCGCGGCAAAGCGGCGCATGGCATCCGTGTTTTCCGCAAAGGCCATGGTCAGGCCGATCGGCATCTCCGACGGGTCGGACAGTTTGCGCATGGAATTCACCTCCGATCTAGCTTTCCGCGGCGCGCGGGAACGTATGCGCTCCGGGGCGCGCCGCCGCCCCGCCGCGGAAACCGCCGCAGGTTTTCCTGCAAATCGCGAATACGGACGGCGGTGCCGGCTGCAAAAATCCCGAATTTTTTCCCTTCGATGTAGGCTGGCAGCCCACCCATTTCCCCTAAAATCTGCTATAATGATGGGGAAACGATCGAGGAGGAAGATGCGATGAAGAGGCTGTTTTTCCTGCTGCTGGCGCTTTTTCTGCTGTTTTCCTGGGTTCCGGCTTCGCAGGCGGGCACGCTGAAGTGGAGGATTGCGG
>MWAC01000250.1 GCA_002068815.1 Firmicutes bacterium ADurb.Bin467
GTTTTTGAACATATCGCACTACTTCCTCTCGGTGAACACCTGGGTATAAAGTGGTATTCCCATTGCAGCGTATGTTCTCGGCGCGCCGCGCGTTCGCGATAGAAAGGGGATGCGGGAAGCGCCCACTGGGCAGACGGAAGCGCCCACTGGGCAAACGGAAGCGCCCACTGGGCAAACGGAAGCGCCCACTGGGCGTTGCGCGGCGGGGCGGCATGGTATATAATGGACGCAGCGCGGACAAAACAGCGAGAGGCAGGGGAAGGATATGTTTGACAGCGCAAGCTGGCAGAGGCAATCGGACATCGTAAAATCGGTTTTGGAAAGGGCGCCGTCGTTCGACAAGGGGATGCGGCTCGGGGAGGCCGAGTTCGCGGCGCGGCACCGGAAATTGATCGCGGAGCTGCAAAGGGCGGGCTACGACTGCGGCATCGTCTACAGCGACGAGCACTACGCCGGCGACGTGCCGTATCTGGGCGGCAACACGAACATCAGCATCGAGCCGGTCGCGGGCGTGATCGGCAAAAACGGGTTCTATCTGCTGGCGGGGCTCGAGGGCGGCTACTGCGCCGAGCAGCTCGCGCCGCGCTCCGGCTGCGAGGTGCGCAAGGTCGAGATGCTCAAGCTCGCCGACGAGGACTATCCGGTCGCCGCGTGCAGGCTCGAGGACGTGCTCGAGGAGGCCTGCGGCGGCAAGCCCGGAAACGCCGCGCTCTTGACGCCGAGCCAGGTGCTGCCGGTCAGCATCTACCGAAGCCTCGTCGAGTACTTCGGGGGCGACGCGGGCAGGGTCGTCGACGCGCAGGAGATCTTCTACAGGATCAAGTACGAAAAGTCCGACGGCGAAATGCGGATGACCGAGATCGCCGCGAAGATCTCGGACGTGATGGTCGAGGCGATGGCGAGCGTGCTGCGCCCCGGGCTGTACGAGACGCAGGTCGCCCAGTGGGGCTACGCGGTCGCGCTCGAGCTCGGCGCGGAGCAGATGGGCTTTTCGGTCAGCGTCTGCTCGGCCGCGAACACCCGCACGCTGATCGGCAAGGCGATGAACCGCCGGATACAGGAGGGCGACTACGTGCTCATCGGCGCGGCGCCGAAGTGGGACGGGCTGACCGCCTGCGAGCGCGCGAGCGTCGTGTGCGTGGACAGGCCGTCGAAGCTGACCGACGACCAGCGGTATTGGTTCGGGTTCACCGAGGAGGCGTACCGCGTAGGGCTCGAGGCGTACAGAAAAGTCGCGGCGGAGAACCTGCCCGCGTATCTGCAGGAGAAGGCGCTCGTCGACTACTTCCGGTCGAAGTCCGACGAGGTCTCGGCAAGGATCGGAAAGCGCGTGGACATGGCGCTTCAGAAGCCGTACACCGGCACGCACAACGGCGGCTACACCGAGTGCCAGGAGTTCTACGGCGCGATTACGATGGATTCGAAGGAGCCGCTGGGAAGGCAGATCATCACGATGCTCGACGTCGCCGTGCGCGGCTTCGGCCATCACTGGAACGACATCGTGATCCCCGGCATGGACTACGTGCTCGTCGAAAAGACGCTCGGGAAATACGGAAGGGACGTAAAGGTGCTGAACGATCTGCCGATCAATATACAGCATTTCGTGGGGCGGGGTTTTTAAACAAAACAAACGGCGCGGCGGCCTGCGAAAGCGGACCGCCGCGCTGTCGCAGGGTCATTCCTGCGTGTATCTCGTGATCGCCTCAAACGTCGCGCTGGAGATGTCGTGCTCGATCTTGCAGGCGTCCTCGCGGGCCTGGCTCTCCTCGACGCCGATCTGCACGAGGAACTTCGTCAAGGTTTTGTGGCGCCGGTAGACGCGCGAGGCGATCTCCTGGCCCTGCTCGGTCAGGCGGATGACGTTGCCCTCGTCCATCGTGATGTAGCCGTTCTCGCGCAATTGCTTCATCGCGAAGCTGACGGACGGCTTGCTGACCGACAGCCCAGCCGCGATGTCGATCGAGCGCGCGTATCCCTTCCGCTCCTGAAGCATCAGGATCATTTCCAGATAATCCTCCGCGGACTTGTGGATTTTCATGCAGAAGTTCCTTTCCGAAGTTTCCCAGGTCCATCTTAACACCTTCTCCGATTTTTTTCAAGAGATGTAATTTTTTCGGCAACGGCTTGACAGATTGAGTTAGTCATGATAAACTCACCGTGGTTAGGGATTCCTAACCACTTATTCGGCACCGCGGTTAGCGACGACTAATTTCCGGGAAGGGAGACGCATATGATGCCGTTGGCGATGGCGAGCGCGGGCGACCGGAGCATCATCAAGAAGATCACCGGAAAGGACGAGGTGCGCCAGCACCTGGCGGAGCTGGGCTTTGTCGTGGGCGAGGAAGTGACCGTGATCAGCCGGCTCGGGCAGAACATGATCTTGTCGATCAAGGACAGCCGCATCGCGCTCGACGGCACGATGGCGATGCGCATCATGGTATAGGAGGGAAAGAGGCGTATGAGGACACTCAGGGACGTGAAGATCGGGGAGACGGCGAAAATCGTGCGGCTCAACGGCGAGGGCGCGCTCAAGCGCAGGATCATGGACATGGGGCTGACCCGCGGAACCGAGGTCTACGTCCGCAAGGTCGCGCCGCTGGGGGACCCGATGGAGCTGACGGTGCGCGGCTACGAGCTGTCGGTGCGCAAGGGCGACGCGGAGCTGATCGAGGTCGAGTAGGGCATTGCCCTGTTTTGCGCCGCGTGGTTAGACGGAACTAACATCGAGGGAGGAACGGAAAATGGCGATCAAGATTGCGCTGGCGGGCAACCCGAACAGCGGGAAGACGACGATGTTCAACGACCTGACCGGCTCGAACCAGTACGTGGGCAACTGGCCGGGCGTGACGGTGGAAAAGAAGGAGGGCCGGCTCAAGGGCGCGGAGGGCGTCATCGTGCAGGACCTTCCGGGCATCTACAGCCTGTCGCCGTACACGCTCGAGGAGGTCGTGGCCAGGAGCTACCTCGTCAACGAGAAGCCGGACGCGATTTTGAACATCGTGGACGCGACGAACATCGAGCGCAACCTCTACCTGACGACGCAGCTTGCGGAACTCGGGATTCCGATGGTCGTGGCGCTCAACATGATCGACGTGACGCGCAGGAACGGCGACGCGATCGACCTCAAGAAGCTCGGCGACGCGCTCGGCTGCGAGGTCGTCGAGACGTCGGCGCTCAAGGGCGTCGGCAGCCGCGAGGTCGCCGGGAAGGCCGCCCAGCTCGCGAGGAAGGGGGCGCACCGCGAGCCGCCGCACGTGTTCGCCGGCAGCGTCGAGCACGCGCTCGCGCACATCGAGGACCTGATCACGCACCGGGACGGGCAGGAGGAGGCGCATCACCACCACGCGGACGGCAGCGTCCACGAGGGGCACATCGTCGAGCCGAACCTGTCGCGCTGGTACGCGATCAAGCTGTTCGAGCGCGACGAGAAGGTTGTGGCTCAATTGAACCTCCCGGCAGGCATACGCGCCGCGATCGAGGAGGCGATCCGCGAATGCGAAATCGAGATGGACGACGACGCGGAGTCGATCATCACGAACCAGCGGTACGCATATATCAGCCGGCTCGTATCGACGTCGGTGAAAAAGGGCCGCCCCAAGGGCGCGCTGACGGCGTCCGACAGGATCGACCGCGTGCTGACGAACCGCGTGCTCGGGCTTCCGATCTTCGCGCTGATCATGTTTTTGGTCTATTACATCTCGGTCACGACGATCGGGACGATCGTGACCGACTTTACGAACGACACGTTCGTCGGCGCGTGGATACAGGCGCCGGTCGTCGGCTGGCTCGAGGGGCTCGGCGTCGCCGGGTGGCTCGTCGGGCTGATCGGCGACGGCATCATCGGCGGCGTCGGCGCGGTGATCGGGTTCGTGCCGCAGATGCTGGTGCTGTTCCTGATGCTGGCGATCCTCGAGGACGTCGGCTACATGGCGCGCGTCGCGTTCATCATGGACCGCGTCTTCCGCCGCTTCGGCCTGTCGGGCAAAAGCTTTATTCCCATGCTGATCGGCTCGGGCTGCTCGGTGCCGGGCATCATGGCCTCCCGGACCATCGAGAGCGAGCGCGACCGGCGCATGACCATCATGACCACCTCGTTCATCCCCTGCGGCGCGAAGATGCCCATCGTGGCGCTGATCGCGGGCGCGCTGTTCCATAACTCGGCGTGGATTACCACGGCGGCGTATTTCATCGGTGTGCTCGCGGTCGTGACGAGCGGCATTTTGCTCAAGAAGACGAGGATGTTCGCCGGCGACCCCGCGCCGTTCGTCATGGAGCTGCCGGCCTACCACGTGCCGGCCGCGGAGAACGTGCTGCGCAGCACCTGGGAGCGCGGCTGGAGCTTCATCAAGCGCGCGGGCACGGTCATCGTGCTGGCGAGCATATTCATCTGGCTGACCTCGAACTACGGCTGGGCGCCCGCGAAGGTCGAGGACGCGGCGGTCGCGGAGGG
>MWAC01000251.1 GCA_002068815.1 Firmicutes bacterium ADurb.Bin467
CGTCTTAAACAACCTGCACGCGGTTGTTGAGCACGTAGATCTGCCCGCCGCGAGACAATTCCCGGAGGATCGCGTCGCGCACGAGCCCGTCCGTGTACTCGACGACGTAGGTCTGGACCGGGTACCGCTCCTCGGGCGGCGACTGCAATAGGCTCATGTCGCGGATGCCGACCATCGACATGTGCAGGGTTCTGGGGATCGGTGTCGCGGTCAGGGTCAATACGTCGACCGACCGCTTGATCCTCTTGATCGTCTCCTTGTGCGAGACGCCGAACCGCTGCTCCTCGTCGACGACGAGCAGGCCCAAGTCCTTGAACGCGACGTCCTTGTTTAATAACCTGTGCGTGCCGATCACGACGTCGAGCCCGCCGGACTCGAGCTTTTTCAGCACTTCCTTCTGCTCTGCCGAGGTCTTGAAGCGGCTCAGGGTCTCGACGCGCACCGGGAAGCCGTGGAAGCGGTTCATCATCGTCGCGTAGTGCTGCTGGACGAGTATCGTCGTCGGCGCGAGCAGAGCGGCCTGCTTGCCGCCCATCACGCACTTGAAGATCGCGCGCAGCGCGACCTCGGTCTTTCCGTAGCCGACGTCGCCGCAGAGAAGCCTGTCCATGATCTTCGGCTTCTCCATGTCGCGCTTGATGTCCTCGATCGCGGCCAACTGGTCCGGCGTCTCCTCGTAGGGGAAGCCGTCCTCGAACTCGCGCTGCCAGGGCGTGTCCGGGTCGAACGCGTGGCCGGCGGCGTTCTCGCGGTGCGCGTACAGCTTGATGAGCTCGCCCGCGATCTCCTGAATCGACGCCTTGACGCGCGCCTTCTGCCGCTGCCACTCGCCGCCGGAGAGCCGGTTGAGCTTGGGCGCCTCGCCCTCGGAGCCGATGTACTTCTGCACGCGGTCGAGCTGGTCGGTCGGCACATACAGCTTGTCGGCGCCCTGGTAGCGTATGTGCAGAAAATCGCGATACGTCCCGTCGCTCGCGAGCCGGACGGTGCCCATGTACTGCCCGACGCCGTGGTTCTCGTGCACGACGTAGTCGCCGACGGTGAGGTCCGTAAACGCCGCGAGCTTCTCGCCGGACTTCGCGCGCGCGCGCGCCTTCTGGCGGTTGACGCCGTAGATGTCGCCCTCGGCGACGACCGCGAACTTGATCGAGGGATAGAGGAAGCCGCGGTTGACCGTCGTCGGAAGGATCGTCGCCGCGCCCCGCGGCAATATCTCCGGCATGTCCTCGGAAAAATGCGCCTCGATCTGCTGCTGGTCGAGCGACGACTCGAGCCTCCGCGCGCGCGCGGCGCCGCCGGAGAGCAGCGCGACCGTCCAGCCGTCCGCCTCCCAGCGCGCGAGGTCGCGCGCGAGCTCGGGGATGTTGCCCATGTAGGAGGTCGCGTTCCGGCCCTCGAAGGATACGACGGCGGTCGGCGTAAAATCCGGGTCGGAGCGCAAAAACGGGTAGAGCGCGGCGATGGACATGCCGTCCGCGCGCGCGAGAATCCGGTCCCACGTGAACAGGAGTTCCGCCTGCTTCGGCAGCGCCTCGTCGTGCTCGAGCGCGGCGGTGAACTGCTCCTTGAACTCGAGCCAGCGGTTGTGCGCGCGCTCGCGGAGCCTGTCCGGCTGGTCGAACACGACGATCGGATTCTCGAGGTAGTCGAGCGCGGTCGACGAGTAGTTCAGCAGCACCGGGAGGATCGCGTCCGCGCCGTCGAAATTCCGGCCGGTCTCGAGCGCAGAGAGCGCCTCCATGAAGTTTCGCTCGACCGCGCTCTCGCCGGGCCGCGCGCTTCGGCGCTGCTCGCCCTCGCCGGTCAGCTTCAAAAAGTCCTCGTAGGGCATCAGGTCGAACTCGCGCTCGAGCCGCCTCTGCCGGTCGCCGCCGCGCAGCGCCCCCGCGCGGCTGTTCAAGAGCTGCTTCAGGGCGTGCGCCGCGCGCAGGCCGTCGCTGTCCTCCAAGAGCATCTCGCTCGCCGGGTACAGCCGCGCGGAATCGAGCTTCGCGATCGACCGCTGCGTCATCACGTCAAACGTGCGCAGGGAATCGACCTCGTCGTCGAAGAACTCGAGCCGGAGCGCGTTCAGCGTGCCGACCGGGTAGACATCCAGAATGCCGCCGCGCAGCGCGCACTGGCCGCGCGCCTCGACGACCTGCACGCGCTCGTAGCCCGCGCGCACGAGTTTTTCGACGAGCCCGGTCGGGTTGACGCGCATGCCGAGCGCCACCTCGACCGCGTTCTTTAAAAACTGCTCCTTCGGCGCGAGGCGGTTGAGCAGCGCGTCCGCCGGCACGACGAGCGCGTGCAATGCGCCGGTCGCGGCCGCGCCGAGCGCCTCCAGCCTTCGCATCGAGAGCTCGCGGCTCGACGCCGTCGTCCGGAGAAACGACACGTCGCGCCCCGGCAGCATCACCGCGCCGCCGTCAAAGAGCTGGTTGAAGTCCTCCACGACGCGCTGCGCGGCCATGTCGTTCGACGCGACGAACAGCACCGGCCGCTGCAGGGCGCGGGACAGCGCCGCGACCATGTGCAGCCTCTGCGACTCGTCGAGCCCGCAGGCCAGCGCGACCCCCGGGCGGGAGAGCGCCTGTTTCAGCGCGTGAAATTCCTTTACGTCGTCGAGCGGCCGGAAAAGACATCCCAGGTTGTCGAGCATGCCAACCTCCATCGCCAAGTCACCCGTTGAAGGACGCGACAAACGACCGCGCCGCGTCCGGCCCCTCCCGGATCAGATGCTCGACCGCCTCGGCGGCGGCGACGTACGCGTCGAACATGGTCTTGCGAAGCTCCGCCGTCCTGTAGCCGGTCAACACGTAGTCCGCGAGCTCCCAGCCCTCCGGGGGGCGGCCGATGCCCACGCGCACGCGCGGGAAGTCGTCCCGGCCGAGCAGGTAGATGACGCTGCGCATGCCGTTGTGCGTGCCGGCGCTGCCGGAGGCGCGGAAGCGCAGCTTGCCCTCCGGGAGGTCGACGTCGTCGTAGCAGACGATCAGCTCGTCCCTTTCGGGCTTGTACCAGTTCACGAGCTCGACGACCGATTCGCCGCTCAGATTCATGAACGTCTGCGGGAGCGCGAGCGCGCAGCGCCTGCCGGCGATCGCCCCCTCGCCGACGACGGCCTTGCACTTGAGCCGGGCGAGCGATATGTTGTTTCGCTGCGCGAGCACGTCGACGACGTCAAAGCCCACGTTGTGCCGCGTGTGCTCATACTTCCGGCCGGGGTTGCCCAGCCCCACCACAACAACCATCTGCATCCTCCCCGGAAAAACCGCCTTGAACAACCATTGTAATGCCTATAGGGGCGCGTTGTCAACCGCAAAACGGCGCTCGTTGACCAATTGCCCGCGCATGAATTCCATGCCGAACAGCGGAGCGTACAGCCTGCACTTGCACAGGAACAGGTAGTAGATGTTGAGCCCGGTTCCGGAGAGCGTCTCGAAGTTCCCCTGCCCCTTCGCGACCACGAGGTCGGCGCCCCGGACGGCCGCGAGCGCCTCGGCGCTTAAAAACTCGAGCTGCGTGCCGCAGATGTTCGAGCCGTTGCCGACGACCTGCGCGACCTCGTCGACGCCGACAAAGCGCGCGTCCTCGGCCGTCGCGTCGTTCAGGACCGGCAGGCCCCTGGCGAGCGCCGTGATCTCGATCCGCGGGTACCGGCTCCGGATGACCTCCATCAGGAGCCTGTCCAGCACGATCTCGCCGCAGTTGTCGAGGCAATACGTGAGCCGACGGGTCTTTTCGAGGTCGCCGCGCAGGTTTTGCAGCTCGTCCGGGTTCAGCGCGTCCTCGTCCGGCGTCAGGATCGTCTCCATGAGCCGGTCGTCGTCGATCTCCTTGAGCACGCCGAAGTCTATGTAGTTCCCGGCCATCGCCATCCACACCGCGAGCTTCAAGGGGTCCCGCGCTCTGAACGCGCGCTCGCGGAGCTCCGGCAGGTGGCGCATAAGCAGCTCGTTGTACGCGCGCTTCGGCTCCTCGTAGCGGTTCTCGCCGGGGAACATCCGCCGATAGGCCTCCTGCAGCTTCGAGGTCGGAACCGGCGGCGGAAGCTCCGGGTCGCTCTCCGAGAGTACGCGCACGGCCTCGCGCATGAACCGTTCCCGCTTCGCGCCGTCGGGGCAGTCCTTGACGAGCGCCCAGTGGTGGTCGATGATGCAGTGGATGCAGTCTCCGGTCAAACGCATGAAAAATCCCCTCCAAATTCCTATTATAGCATCGAACGGGCAAAAAGAAAAGCGGCGAACGCGGAGCGTTCGCCGCCGGGGTGTTA
>MWAC01000252.1 GCA_002068815.1 Firmicutes bacterium ADurb.Bin467
GCGGCAAGTACTACCACTACAACCAGACCTGCTCCGGCATGACGAACGCGAAGGCCGGCACGCTGGCGGACGCCCTGATGCACGGCTTCGCCGCCTGCCCGGTCTGCGTCAAGACGAGCACCGGCGGCACGCAGACGCCCGGCGACGTCGGGTACGCGCCCGGCAAGTCCGGCATCAAGGTGTACGCGAGCCAGAGCGGGAAGTATTACCACCTGCTCGAGAGCTGCGCAGGCTCCGAGGCGAGCTACATCACGCTCGAGACCGCGCTCAACTACGGCAAGGACGCCTGCCCGATCTGCGCGAAGAAGGTCGCCGAGCGCACCGTCTACGCCGCCGCGGGCGACCAGTACTTCCACGCGACCGCCGAGCACGCCGGCTCCGGCGCGAAGGCGGGCACGGCGGCGAGCGCGCTGGCGTACGGCCTCAAGGTCTGCCCGGTGTGCAGGGCCGCGGCCGAGAGCGGCGACGGAAGCGTTCCGGAGTCGTCGGAGACGTTCAACCGCGGCGAAAGCGGCATCAAGGTCTACGCGACGATCGGCGGCACGTACTTCCACATCTCGAAGCAGCACGCGGGCTCGGAGGCGAGCTACGTGACGCTCGAGACCGCGCTGAACTACGGCAAGAAGCCCTGCCCGGACTGCGCGAGCGCCGCCTACAAGACGGTGTACGCGACGATGGACAGCAAATACTACCACTACAGCAAGACCTGCGCGGGCTCGGAGGCGAAGTCCGGCTACCTCGCGATCGCGCTCGCGATGGGCAAGGACCCCTGCCCGGTCTGCGTCAAGGGCTCGGGCGGCGGCAGCTCCGGCGGCGGCTCCGGCGGCTCGACCACCGTCGATGCGGTCTACATCGACTTGAGCGGGGACTCGAATCCCTCGCTGTTCCACAAATCCTCGAGCTGCTCCGGCGCCGGCATGTCCGGCGGCGACAAGGTGACCGTGGAGTTCGTGCAGGATCAGGGATTCAGCCCATGCCCGTACTGCTGGTAAAAAACCGCTGCCAAAGAAATCCAAACGGGTCGCTCCTTGCGGGGCGGCCCTTTTGCTCATTGAAAATTTATACGTTCGGTGCTATACTGTATTCTCGCAAGCGCGGTGCTTGCGGGAATACCATGCGTTTTGGGAGCGATACGGTGATTGCGACGGTGTGCCTGAATCCGAGCATAGATCATATGCTCCAGGTGGAAAACTTCAAATATGGGGGGCTGAACCGCGTCGCCGGCGAGCGGTTCGACGCGGGCGGCAAGGGCGTCAACGTCGCGGTGGCGCTCTCGGCGCTGGGGCTCGACGCGGAGTGCGTGGCGTTCATGCACAGGGAGAGCGCGCGCACCTTCGAGGCGCGGCTTTTGAAGAGCGGAACCACCTACGAATTTGTCTGGCTCGAGGGCCGTACGCGCACGAACCTCAAGGTGTTCGACGAGGCAAAGGGCGCGGTCACGGAGTTCAACGGCTCCGGGCGCCCCGTCTCCGACGCGGACCTCAGGAGGATGGCGCAGTTGGTCGCCGAGCGCGCGGAGGGGGCGGACACCCTGATCCTGTCGGGGTCGCTCCCTCCGAACTGCCCGGAGGAATACTACGCGGAGCTGATCCGGGCGGTCGACGGCCTCGGCTGCCGCGTGATACTCGACGCGGACGGGGCGCCGCTCAGGCACGGCATCGCGGCGAAGCCGTACCTCGTCAAGCCGAACCGGCATGAGCTCGAGGCGCTCGCCGGGCGGACGCTCGAGACGAGGGAACAGGTGCGGGACGCCGCGCGCGAGCTGATCGGCCGGGGGGTCTCGGTCGTCGCGGTGTCCTTGGGCTCCGGCGGCGCCGTGATCGCGGACAGGGACGAGGCTTGGTTCGCGCCCGCGCTCGACGTCGAGGTGCGCTCGACCGTCGGCGCGGGGGACGCGATGGTCGCGGGGCTCGCGGCGGGCCTGCTGATGGACGCGGAGCTTGAGCGGGTATTCGCGATGGGCGTCGCGAGCGCGTCGGCCATGTGCATGACCGAGGGCACCGACGCGCTCTCGCGCGCGGACTACAAGAGGCTGCTGGAGGCCGTGCGGCCGGAGCGGATATAGGAGAGACGATGTATCATGGCACAGTCTGAAAACGGCGTCAGGTTGATGCCGAGCACCACTCGACTGGTCGCGCTGGGTTTTGCGACGGTCATACTGATCGGGGCGCTGCTCCTGACGCTTCCCATCTCCTCCTCGACCGGCGAAAGCGTCGGCTTTCCGGACGCGCTGTTCACGTCGACCTCCGCGGTGTGCGTGACGGGGCTCGTCGTCCGCGACACCGGCACGGAGTTCTCGACGTTCGGCCACGTCGTCATCATATTGCTGATACAGATCGGCGGCCTCGGCTTCATGGCGGCCGCGACGATCTTCTTCATGCTGCTCGGCAAGCGCATTTCGCTCGGCACGCGGCTGATGCTGCAGGAATCGCTGAACGAGGACCGCATCGGCGGGCTCGTGCGGCTGATGCGCTGGGTGATCTTCAGCGCCTTTACGATCGAGGGCATCGGCGCGCTCCTGCTCGCGACGCGTTTCGTGCCGATCTTGGGGCTCGGGAAGGGCCTTTGGTACTCGGTGTTCCACGCGATCTCGGCGTTTTGCAACGCGGGGTTCGACATCGTCGGCAACTACCGAAACCTCATGGACTATCGGTTCGACCCGGTCATCAACTTCACCGTGATGTCCTTGATCGTGATCGGCGGCCT
>MWAC01000253.1 GCA_002068815.1 Firmicutes bacterium ADurb.Bin467
TCTCGCGCATGTCCGCGCCCGCGGCGGCCAGCGCGGCCGTCACGCACTGCCTGCGGTAGCCCTTTTGCGAAAGTATCGTGCCGCAGGCGTCGAGAACCGCGCGGTCGTGCCGTATCGTCTGCTGCAAGATCAGCGACTCGTCGTCGTAGAGCGCGAACTTCGTCGAGGTCGAGCCGGGGTTGATCGTGAGTATCCGGAACGCCCCGGCGGGCTTCGGGGGAATCTCGGCCGCCTGAGCGGCGACCGGCTCGTCCGGAAGCGCCGCGGGCGCGGGCTTTTGCTTCGTCCGGCCGTTCATCGTGATGCTCGAGACGCAGTCGAGTCCGAGCATGCGCTCCGCGACGAGCGCGAGCTTCGTGTTCGCGCCCTCGATCTCGATCTCCATCTTCGAGATGTGTTCCTGCTCGGTCTCGTCGACGAAGAGCCGCTTGATGTTCCAGCCCTCGTTGCGTATGTGGCCGACCACGCGCCCGAGGACCCCGGGGATATTCTGTACGAGCAGCTCGACCGTTTGCGTCTGTTTGTGCATCGCAGTCACCGTCCTTGCCCAGCAGTATACCATAAATGCGCCTGCCGGACAACCGGTTTCCGCGAATCCTACGTCGCGGCCATCGCGCCGATCGCTTCCTTCATGCGGTCGAGCGCCGCCTGCCACGCTGCGTAGTCCATCGCCTCGACGTAATACTTCTCGAGGTCGTCGTGGCGGCGCTTGGCGTCCCGGAGGCACTCCACCGCCCGCTTGAGCAGCAGATCGTGCGCGTCGCGGTTGAACGGCTGCTCCCCGCTGAGGGAAAGCGCATCCCGCAGGTCGATCACCTCGGACGGGCGCTCTGCGGGGCCGCTGACGACGCTCAGGGACAGGCTCGGGAAGTTCAGGTGGTTGATCTCGTCCGGCAGCAGCGGGTCGTAGAGCGAGAGCACCGGTATGCCGCGGTCGAGCGCCGCGTCCCGGAGCCTCGAGAGCAGCGGATGCGGCGAGAATCCCCACGGGAAGGCGATCGAGACGACGCTGGCGAGCAACAGCGTCGGCAGGAACGACACGTACCCCTGCGGGGAGAACGCCTCGGAAAACAGCTCGCGCTCCGCGGCGAAGCCCCCGCCGGCGGGCAGCCAGCGGTCGGCCAGCTCCCGCGCGAGGCTCTCCGTCGCGCCGGGGGGCGTGCGCTCGCGCCATTCCCGGGCTGCGCCGCCGTTCAGCGTCGCGGCGGCGCGGAGGCAGTCGTAGGCGCGCAGAAAGCAGCGCGCGATGTCCCGCGAGGCCTCGGAGACCGCGCCCCGGTTCCTCTCCAGCAGCGCCTCGTTCAGGCATTCGCCGAGGTTCAGTATGCCGTCCACCGCGCCCGGCAGCACCGGGTCGACGACGTGCGGCGCGGTGCCGTCGATCATCACAAAGCCGAGCTCCGGGGCGGCGATGCCGTCCAGGCTGTCGCAGTCGCTCGCGCAGTGGAAGTACTCGACCGCGCAGCCGAGCGCGCGCAGGTGCTCGGCCGCGCGGCGCATGAACGTGCTCTTGCCGACGCCCGGGCCGCCCTTCAGGATGACCTTGCGCCGAATCCGCTCCGCCGGCATGATGTGGTCAAACCGGCTGTAAAACCCCCGGCTCGTGTTCCCCCCGGGGAAGAAACGCATGTCCTCCATATCGTACGCTCCTTTCAACAATGCAGTATTTTATGCGGGAGGCGCGCCCGTCATGAGGGCGTCGACAGGCGCGGAAAAAGATCGTATAATAGTTCACAAGTAAACTATTTTCGCATGAACTATCGGGGAGGGCCACGCTCAAGGAGGACCGGTTCATCCCCGCCGTGTTCGGCGCGTTCCACCTGGCGAACGTCATCTTCGACGTCGTCGCCGGGCGGTTCGACATATTGCTGTTCGGTCTGCCGTTCATCGCGGTGCACGCGGCGATCCTCGCGTTCGTGTTCGGGAGGAGGGGGTTGCCGGATGCGGGAGTATAGATTCGACGGGAACTTTCTCTACTATGTGCGGCTTCTCAAGAGGCGCTATGAGGACTGCCTGATCGCGGCGGCGAAGCGGTGCAATCTGACGCTGCCGGAGGCGGACGTGCTCTGCTTCCTCCGGGAGAACCCCGAGTTCGACACCGCGCGCGACGTCGCTATGTACCGGGACGTCTCGCGCGCGTACGTCAGCAAGGCGGTCGAGGCGCTCGTCGCCAGGGGGTATCTCGAAATCCGGCGCGACGAGGGCGACCGGCGGTTCCAGCACCTGTCGATCTCCGAAAGGGCCGCCGAACCCGCCGAAATACTGCACGAGGCGCAGCACGCGTTCTACCGCGACGTGACGGAGAACCTCGCGGACGCGGAGGTCGCGGAGCTTCTCAGGCTGATCGGAAAGTGCGCGAAGAGGCTGGAGCAGGGCCGCCCGCACCGCGTTCCTGCGCATACCGGAGGGCGGAAACAGGGATTCTAATAGGAGACGCTTCACGGCGGCGTTGACCGGGCGCGCGGGCGATGGTACAATATGGCTACATACAAACGGGAGGGCTTGATATGAAGTTTTTGTGGTGCACGATACAGGTGAAGGACCTCGCGGCCTCGGAGGCGTTCTACCGCGAGATCGTGGGGCTCGAGGTCAAGCGGCGCATGGACGGGCCGAGCGGCCCGCGCATCGCCTTTCTCGGGGGCGAGGGGAGCGAAGTCGAGCTGATCCAGTCGGACAAGGGCGAGATCGAGATCGGCGGGGACATCTCGCTCGGCTTCGAGGTAAAGTCCCTCGAGGAAAAGATGGCGTTCCTCGCGCGGAAGGGCATACCGCTCGCCGCGGGGCCGTTCCAGCCGAACCCGCACGTCCGGTTCTTCTACATCCTCGACCCGAACGGGCTGAGGATTCAGTTCGTCGAGCGCGGATAGCCGCCCCATGAAAAAAATCCCGCGCCGCGCGACGGATATGTTGCGCGGCGCGGGATTTTCCGGTATATTGTACGGAAATCCGTTACATAGGAGAGCGTATGAACGGGCGCCTTACACCGTATGAAAGTTACGCTGTATTATAGCGCGAATTGCGCGCGCCTTCAAGCATTCGGCGAAAAAAATCCC
>MWAC01000254.1 GCA_002068815.1 Firmicutes bacterium ADurb.Bin467
GAACGGCTCGTTGTCGTCGGCATGGCGGAGGATGATCTCGTCGGAGTCGCGCTTCGTCCCCTCGACCGGCGGGATGTCGACCGGCGAGGGCAGGAAATCGACGATCGCGTCGAGCAGCGGCTGCACGCCCTTGTTGCGGTAGGATGTCCCGCACAACACCGGCGTCATGCGCCCGGCGATGGTGGCCCTGCGGATGCCCGCCATCATCTCGTCGTGCGTGAGCTCCTCGCCCTCCAGAAACTTCTCCATCAGACTGTCGTCGGTCTCGGCGACGGCCTCCTGAAGCGCCGCGCGGTATTTCTCGGCCTCGCCGCGCAGCTCGGAGGGAATCTCGGTCTCGTCGATCGTGTTTCCCATGTCGTCCATGTAGATTTCGGCCTTCATCTTGAGAAGGTCGATCAGGCCCCGGAAGTCGGCCTCGGCGCCGACCGGAATCTGTATCGGCACGGCGTTCGCGTGAAGCCGGTCGCGCAGCATACCGACCACGCGATGGAAGTCCGCGCCGACGATGTCCATCTTGTTGATGTACGCGAGCCTCGGCACGTGGTACTTCGTCGCCTGGCGCCACACGGTCTCCGACTGCGGCTCCACTCCGCCCTTGGCACAAAAGACCGCCACCGCCCCGTCCAGCACGCGAAGCGATCGCTCGACCTCCACGGTGAAGTCCACGTGGCCGGGCGTGTCTATGATGTTGATCTGGTGTCCGCGCCACTCGCAGGTCGTCGCGGCCGACGTGATCGTGATGCCGCGCTCCTGCTCCTGCTCCATCCAGTCCATGGTCGCCATGCCTTCGTGGACCTCGCCGACGCGGTGCGTCCTGCCCGTATAGTACAGGATGCGCTCGGTCGTCGTGGTCTTTCCGGCGTCTATGTGCGCCATGATGCCGATGTTTCGGACATGGTCAAGGGTGTGTGTTCTAGCCACGGGCGATTTCTCTCTTTCTTTGTATTGGTTCGGCGCGCTCAAATGCCTGCGCTTAAAGCCCGTTTCAGCGCGCGGATACGTGCCGCGCGCTGAAACAGAGTGACGTTAAGCTCTGAAGGATTACCAGCGATAGTGCGCAAACGCCTTGTTTGCCTCGGCCATCTTGTGCATGTCCTCGCGGCGCTTGACGGCGTTTCCGGCGTTGTTCGCGGCGTCGAGAATCTCCCCGGCGAGGCGGTCGGACATGATGCGCTCGCCGCGCTTGCGCGCGAACGTCACGAGCCAGCGAAGCGCCAGCGTCTGGCGGCGCTCGTTGCGGATCTCGATCGGAACCTGATAGGTCGTGCCGCCGACGCGGCGCGCCTTGACCTCGAGCGAGGGCATGATGTTTGCGATCGCCTGGTTGAACACCTCTATGGCGTCCTTGCCGGTCTTCTCCGCGACCTGCGCGAACGCGTCGTAGCAGACGGTCTGCGCGACGCCGCGCTTGCCGTCGTACATCATCTGGTTGATGAGCTTTGTAACGACCACCGTTCCGTATACCGGATCCGGAAGCACTTCGCGCTTCGGGATGAATCCACGTCTGGGCATTGTTGTCCCTCCTATATATCCTTTTCGACGTAAGCGACGGTTAAAGCAACTTTGGGGCGTGCCGGCGCTTCGGCGATCGTTGGCGCGATCGCATCCGCCCGCCGGTCAGGTTCCTCTTGCGCATCCCACGTTCCAAATGGCGCGCTCGCATCCCCTGCCGGGCGGTTTGCCCGCAGCTTTCACAAACCCTACTTCTTCGGTCTCTTTGCGCCGTAGAGGGAGCGACCCTGCATGCGCTTGGCAACACCGGCGGCATCCAACGCGCCGCGGATGATGTGATAGCGCACGCCGGGCAGATCGCGCACCTTGCCGCCGCGGATCAGCACAACCGAGTGCTCCTGCAGGTTGTGGCCGATTCCGGGGATGTAGCAAGTACCTTCGATCTGGTTCGTCAGACGAACGCGGGCGATTTTGCGCAGCGCGGAATTCGGCTTCTTCGGGGTCTGCGTCTTGACGGACAGGCAGACGCCGCGCTTCTGCGGACAGCTCTGCAGAATCGGCGAATTCGACTTGCTGGTTATTTTCTCCCTACCCCTGCGGATCAACTGATTGATCGTCGGCATGGTATAGAAGCACCTCCTGAATAGTATGGATATTCTTGGCCTCTATATACACTTCCGCAACCCTCGGAAGGAAATAGTGTCTTCGCCCCGGATCGTTTCTTAACAGAAACGCTCCGGGTTTCGGATGGCGATTTTTCAAATCGCCCATCCTCACTCCGGCTCCGCCGGAGGCTTCGTGTCGCCCTAAACCGCCCCTTCGGGACGTTTTAGGTTTCGGGCGGGCGTCCTCCGCTTCGCTTCGGAAACCTCGCCCTCACTCCGGCTCCGCCGGAGGCTTCGTGTCGCCCTAAACCGCCCCTTCGATTCGGAAAGGGCTTGGATTTCGGGCAACTGCGCTCCCGATTTCGGAAAACCAAGTCACCCTAGAGCTTGCGCCGGCCAGCTTTGCGCTATGCGGGCGGGATTACTTTCGTATGCCGGCGGACGCGGTCTTGACCTCGACGCCGCAGGCCTCGCCGAGCTTCTTCATCGTATCGACCTCGTACAGCCGCACGCCGGCCTTCTTGCAGGCGTCCGCGATCTGGCGGGCGATGAACAGATCGCAGTCGAGCGCGAGGTACGCCTCCGAAATCTCGCCGGCCTCGATCGCGCGCAAAAGCCTTCGGGTTCCCACGACCTTGTCGGCCTTTTTCAGCTTCTCAAGTTCCGGCATGCGCGCACTCCTCTCCAGTATCAAACTCATTGAGGATACCACCGAACCCCGGCGGTGTCAAGTAAAAACAATTCGACAGCGCCGGGAATCGGGGGTTCTCGGGGATCAATAGGCTTCGTGAATCTCGATGTCCCGGTAGCGCCGCATGCCGGTGCCGGCGGGAATCTGCTTGCCGATGATGACGTTCTCCTTGAGCCCCAAGAGCGGATCGACCTTGCCCTTGATCGCGGCCTCGGTCAATACGCGCGTGGTCTCCTGGAACGACGCCGCCGACAGGAACGACTCGGTCGCGAGCGCGGCCTTCGTGATGCCGAGCAGCGTGCGCTTCGCGGTCGCGGGGCGTCCGCCGTTTTCAAGCGTGCGCCGGTTCTCCTGCTCGAAGCGGAAGATGTCGACGAGCGCGCCGGGCAGCATGTTCGTGTCGTTCGAATCCTCGACCTTGACTTTCCTGAGCATCTGGCGCACGATGACCTCGATGTGCTTGTCGGCGATCTCGACGCCCTGGCGGCGGTAGACCGACTGCACCTCCTTGACGAGGTAGTCCTGCACGGCCTTGACGCCGAGGATTCTGAGCAGGTCGTGCGGGTTGATCGAGCCCTCGATCAGTTCGTCGCCGGCCTCGACGACGTCCCCATCCTCGACCTTGAGCTTCGAGCCGTAGTTGATCGGGTATTCCTTCGTCTCGGCCTCGCCGTCGTTGGACATGATCGTCAGCTTCTTGCGCTTCTTGACGTCGGTCGTGATGTGCACGGTGCCGGAAATCTCGGCCAGTATCGCCTCGCGCTTCGGCTTTCTCGCCTCGAAGAGCTCCTCGACGCGCGGAAGGCCCTGCGTGATGTCGTCGCCGGTCGCGACGCCGCCGGTGTGGAACGTGCGCATCGTGAGCTGCGTTCCGGGCTCGCCGATCGACTGCGCGGCGATGATGCCGACGGCCTCGCCGACGTCGACGAGCTTGCCGTTGGTCATGTTCGAGCCGTAGCAGCGCGCGCAGACGCCCGCGGACGACTGGCAGGTCAGGACGCTTCGGACGGTCACCTCGTGGACGCCCGCCGCGACGATTCTATTCGCGACGTCGTAGTCGATCATCTCGTTCATCTGGACGATGATCTCGCCGGTGTTGGGATTGACGACGTCCTCGGCGGCGACGCGGCCGCGGATGCGGTCGTTCAGCGTCTCGATCGCGTCCTCGCCGTCGCGTATGTCGGAGACCTTGAGGCCGCGGACCTTTTCATTGCGCGCCGCGAAGCAGTC
>MWAC01000255.1 GCA_002068815.1 Firmicutes bacterium ADurb.Bin467
CCGAGAACAGCCACTTCGCGAGCACGACCTTCTGCTGGTTGCCGCCGGAGAGGTTCATCGCGAACTGCTTCATCGAAGGCGTCTTGACGCTGAGCTCCTTCGCGTGGCGCGTCGCGAGCTCCTGCTCGAGCCGGGCGGAGAGGAACGGCCCGCGCTTGACCTTGTCGAGGTTCGTGATGGTGATGTTGCGGATCAGGTCGTAGGAGAGCACGAGGCCGGTCTCCTTGCGGTCCTCGGTCAAAAGCCCGATCGAGTGGCGCTTGCCGTCGTTTGTGGAGTGAATCTGCACCTTTTTGCCGTTGATCTCGATCGTTCCGCCGTCGTACCGCTCCGCGCCGAAGATCGCCTCGGCGAGCTCCGTGCGCCCGGACGCGACGAGCCCCGCGATGCCCAAGACCTCGCCCTTGTGAAGCTCAAACGAGATGTTGCGGATGACGCCGGTGCGCGTGATGTTCTCGACCTTCAGGACGACCTCGCCGATCGGGCAGTTCCTTCGCGGGTACTCCATGTCGACGCTGCGCCCGACCATGCGCTCGATGATCTGCTCGGTCGTGAAGTCCTTCGTCTCGCGCGTCTCGATGATGTTGCCGTCGCGAAGCACCGTCGCCGTGTCGCAGAGCCGAAAGATCTCGTCGAGCTTGTGCGATATGTAGACGAACGTGATCCCCTCGGCGCGCAGACGGTCGATGATGTTGAACAGCTTCTCGGCCTCGCTGGTGGTCAAGGAGGACGTCGGCTCGTCCATCACGACGAGCTTCACGTTGTAGGAGAGCACCTTCGCGATCTCGACCTGCTGCTTCTGCGCCGCCGACAAATCCTCGATCTTGTCGGTCGCGCGGAAGTTGAAGCCGAAGCCGTCGAGCAAGAGCTGCGTCTCGCGGTTGATCTCCTTCCAGGCGACCCTGCCGCGGCGCGTCTTGAGCCGGTTTATGTATATATTCTCAGCGACGCTGAGCGTGTTTACGAGGTTGAATTCCTGAAAGATCAGGCCGATGCCCTTTTTGCGGGCGTCGATCGTGTCCCGGATGACGGTGCGCTCGCCGTTCAGGTGAATCTCGCCCGAGTCGGCCTGGTACACGCCGTTCAGTATCTTCATCAGCGTCGACTTCCCCGCGCCGTTCTCGCCGACCAGCGCGTGTATCTCGCCGCGCCGGACCGAGAAGCTGACCTTGTTGAGCGCGACGACGCCCGGGAAGGTCTTTGTGATGTCCTTCATCTCGAGAATGTAGTCCTGCATGGGAACCCCCTTCCCGCGGAACCGCCGGAGGGCCCGAGGGCCCCCCGGCGTTGGCGATCGGTGTGTTTAGAACCAGTTGAACTGGTCGCGGGTGTCCGGATAGGCGACCGGCGTCGGCAGCTTCGTCCAGCCCGGCGTCGCGGTGCCGTTGATCACGGCGTAGAGCGTCTCGACCGCGAGCTTGCCCTCGGCGACCGGGTCCTGCGTCGAGCACGCGGACAGCCAGCCGGCGGCCATCGCATCGTAGAGCACCTTGTTCGAGCCCATGGCGATGATCGTCACGTCGCCCGGCTGCAGGCCCGCGGCCTCGAGCGCGGACATGACGCCTGTCAGCATGCCGCCGTCGTGCGAGACGATGCACTCGATCTGGCCGCCCTGGCTGGCGACGCCGTAGGCCGTGAGCATGTCGGTCATCTTCGTCATGCCGAGCTCCGCCTGGAAGTTGCAGTCCTGCCGGTCGAGCCACTCATACTCCGGCCCGAGGTCCTCGGCCAGCGCCTTGTTGATCTGGATCGTCTGCATGTGGCCGGCGGTTCCCTCGATCGCGACGAGCTTCGTGCCGTTCGGGAACAGCTCCTTGATCGTCGCGGCCATCGTGTGTCCGTGCGAGGCGGCGTCGGGGCCGACGTAGTACTTCATGCCGACCGCGTCGAGCGCGTCGCCCGGATAGGCGTTGACGCCGACCCACGCGATGCCGCTGGCGTTGAGCGCCTCGATGACGGGGAGCGCGCCGTCGACGTCCGCAGGGAAGTACAGGAAGCCGTCATAGCCGTCGGCGATCGCGAGGTTCGCGTGCTCGAGCTGCGTCTGCTGGCTGCCCGCGCCGTCGAGGATCGTCAGCTCCATGCCCAGTTCCTTGGCCGTCTTGTCGGCCGACGGGTTGTACGCCGCGCAGTAGGGCGCGGTGTAGTACGCGTTCGAGAGCATGATGCGAAGGGGCTTCTGCTCCGCCGCCGCGACGGTGGTCAGCGCCGCGAGCAACAAAAGCGCCAGCAAAAGGGATACGAGTTTCTTCATGATGGTTCCGCCTCCAAACTATCATTTTTTTGCACTTCGTGCAAAACCAAGGTTAAAAAACGGTGATCCGGCGCAGGATTCGGGCGGTTTCGGACGTTTTCGGCGGGGTTTGGGAGAATTTGGGCGGATTTAAACGATTAAATTTGTCCGCAAACAAAATTTAATCGTTTAAAACAACGTCCAACAAAAAACGTCCAGTCCTCGTTCGCGCTGGGGCAGCGACATTTGCTTCAAGTGCCCGTCCTCAATTCCACAATGTTCACTTTTTATTATAGCCACACGGCCCGGGTTCGTCAAGCAATTTTTTAAACATTTCGGCAATGTGCCGGGAAAAGCGCGCGGCGCTTGACATCCGCGGGAGTGCGTCGGTATAATAGCGAGCACGGGGGTGAGATCGATGGTCAGCATGAAGGAGGTCGCGCTGCACGCGGGCGTGTCCGTCGCCACGGTCTCGAACGTGATCACCGGCAAGCGTTCCGTCAGCGAGAACGTGCGCAGGAAGGTGCTCGACTCGATCGAGCAGATGAACTATCAGGTGAACCTCGTCGCCCGCGGACTCAAGACGCAGCGCACGAACACCATCGGCGTCATCCTCCCGGACATCACGAAGCTGTTCTTCCAGAAGGTGATCATCGGCATACTCGAGGTCGCGTCTCTGAACGGCTACCGGATCAACATACTCTCGAGCTCCTACGACCACGACACCGAGCGGCTGCTCATCAACATGCTCAAGGCGAGCTGCGTCGACGGCATCATACTCGACTCCTGCGTGTCGATCGACCGCGCGCGGGCGTGGGCGGACTCGCTCGAGGGGAAGGGCGGCGTCATGCCCCCGGTCGTGTCGCTCGAGAGCCGGCTGTTTTCGGACAGGCTCTCGTCGATCACGATGGACAACGCGCTCTACTCCGGCCAGATCACGCAGCACCTGATCGACGGCGGGCGGCGCAAGATTCTCTACGTCTCCGGCCCTCTGCACATCGAGCACGAGCGCGCGCGCTTCGACGGCTACCGGAATTGCCTCCTGAAAAACGGCATCGGGCCCGACCCGGTGCTCCAGAAGAGCGGCACATACCTTTCGGAATCGGGCTACAACGCGGTCATGGAGGCGCTCAACGAAAACGTGCGCTTCGACGCGGTGCAGGCTTCGAACGACCAGGCCGCGATCGGCGCGCTGAAAATCCTCAAGGAGCGCGGCTTCCGCGTGCCGGACGACGTCGCGATTTCGGGCTTTGACAACCTGTTTCCGAGCACGCTCGTCTCGCCCGCGATCACGACCGTCGACGTGCCGAACTACGAGATGGGCGCCGCCGCGATGCGCGAGCTGCTCGACCGGATCGAGCACCCGGACGCCCCGCCGAAGGCGCACGTGCTCGATGCCCGCATCATCGTGCGCGCGTCGACCGTGAAGGACGCCACGTCTCAATGGGATTTGACGAACTGGTGACCCTTCGCCCGGTACATATTTCTTCCTCCCCATGGGAAAACTTTCGCCCATGGAGGGTGATTGCGTGGACTATCAGCTTAAATCAGCACAGCAAAAACAGGAACTTCTGAACCGGCACAGGGTCGCGCACGACGCGGCGGTCCTGACCACCGATCAGGGCGTGCCCATCGCGAACACCGACGACTCTTTGAAGGCGGGCGCGCGCGGGCCGACGCTGATGGAGGACTTCCACTTTCGGGAAAAGCTGACGCATTTCGACCACGAGCGCATCCCCGAGCGCGTCGTGCACGCGCGCGGGTTCGGCGCGCACGGCTATTTTCAGGTGTATCAGTCGATGGCGCACCTGACGAAGGCGAAGTTCCTTTCGGACCCGGCCGTGCAGACGCCGGTGTTCGCGCGCTTTTCGACGGTCGTCGGCTCGCGCGGCTCGGCGGACACGGTGCGCGACGTCCGCGGCTTCGCGGTCAAGTTCTACACGTCCGAGGGCAACTACGACCTCGTCGGCAACAACATCCCGGTGTTTTTCATCCAGGACGCGATCAAGTTCCCCGACCTCGTGCACGCGATCAAGCCCGAGCCGATGAACGAGATTCCGCAGGCGTCCGCCGCGCACGACACGTTCTGGGACTTCGTCAGCAGCACGCCGGAGACCGCGCACATGGTCATGTGGCTGATGTCCGACCGCGCGATCCCGCGCAGCTACCGCATGATGGAGGGCTTCGGCGTCAACACGTACAAGCTCGTCGACCAGCAGGGCACGTCCCGGTTCGTGAAATTCCACTGGAAGCCGGTGCTGGGCGTCCACTCGCTCGTCTGGGACGAGGCGCAGAAGCTCGCCGGCAAGGACCCGGACTTCCACCGCCGCGACCTCTGGGACGCGATCGAGTCCGGCGAGTACCCGGAGTACGAGTTGGGCATCCAGGTGATCGAGGCCGCGGACGAGCACAGGTTCGGCTTCGACATCCTCGACCCGACAAAATTCTGGCCCGAGGAACTGATCCCGGTCAAGCGCATCGGCAAGATGACGCTCAACAAAAACGTCGACAACTTCTTTGCCGAGACCGAGCAGGCCGCGTTCCACCCCGGCCACGTCGTGCCCGGCATCGACTTCAGCAACGATCCGCTTTTGCAGGGTCGGCTGTTCTCGTACCTCGACACGCAGCTGATCCGCCTCGGCGGCCCGAACTTCCACGAGATTCCGATCAACCGCCCGGTCGCGCAAGTCAACAACAACCAGCGCGACGGCTACCACCGGATGCAGATCGACCAGGGGAAGGTCAGCTACTCGCCGAACTTCCTGCAGATGAATTCGCCCATCCCGGCCTCGACGGCGGACGGGTACGTGCACATGGAGGAGAAGGTCGAGGGCGCCGTGGTGCGAGCGCGCAGCGAGACGTTCAAGGACTTCTTCGGCCAGGCGGCGCTGTTCTGGAACAGCCTTTCCGAGCCCGAGAAGCAGCACATACTCGACGCGTTCCAGTTCGAGGTCGGCAGCGTCAAGGACCTGCGCATCCGCCAGAGGGTCGTCGACATGTTCGCAAACGTCGACCGCGACCTCGCGACTGAGATCGCAAACCTCGTCGGCGTCGCGGTCCCCGCGTCGGCCGCCGGAAAGCCCGGCTCGATGAAGTCCCCTGCGGTCAGCCAGCA
>MWAC01000256.1 GCA_002068815.1 Firmicutes bacterium ADurb.Bin467
CAACCGCACCGCGGCGGAATGGTTAATTCGGGGCAAAGCGGTCAATGCTCTACTTGAGCAGCTCGACGACGATGCCCGAAACCGCCTGCTGCCCGCGATCAACTGCCAGCATATGCCGGAAGACCGGGAAAACGCGATGAAGATGGCCGAGGACAGCCTGAAGACCATCCGCCTTGTCCGCCGCAGGCGCGCATTGCAGGCGCTTGAGGAAGAAGTCAAGACGGCAGACGCGCAGCAAAGGCGCGAACTCTACCAAAGGATACAGGAGCTCCAGTCGGAGCTTGAATAGACGGAACCGGTCGGAAGGAGTGGCCAGCATGAAAAAGCCGAATGCGGAGATCATGGAAGCGCGTGTGCGCGAACTGATTGAGACCGGCAAGGCAAAGGGCATATTGACATATAAAGAGATCGTCGAGCTCCTCGGCGACATTGAGTTGGACTCCGAGCAGTTCGACAGGATACTCGACACGCTGTCGGGATTGAACATCGAGGTCGTCAAGGACGAGGCCATCCCCGAGGTCAGCCCCGCGATCGACTTCCCGGACGAGGAGATCGACCTGTCGATCCCCGAGGGCATATCGATCGACGACCCGGTGCGCATGTACCTCAAGGAGATCGGCAAGGTGCCGCTGCTCTCCGCCGAGGAGGAGATCGAGCTCGCAAAGCGCATGGAGGACGGCGACGAGGAGGCGAAGCGGCGGCTGAGCGAGGCGAACCTGCGCCTCGTCGTGTCGATCGCGAAGCGGTACGTCGGCCGCGGCATGCTGTTCCTCGACCTCATTCAGGAGGGGAACCTGGGGCTTATCAAGGCGGTCGAGAAGTTCGACTACCGCAAGGGGTATAAGTTTTCGACGTACGCGACCTGGTGGATTCGCCAGGCGATCACGCGCGCGATTGCGGACCAGGCGCGCACCATCCGCATCCCCGTCCACATGGTCGAGACGATCAACAAGCTGATCCGCGTGTCCCGGCAGCTTCTGCAGGAGTACGGACGCGAGCCGCTTCCCGAGGAGATCGCCGACGAGATGGGCATCCCCGAGGACAAGGTGCGCGAGATCATCAAGATCGCGCAGGAGCCGGTATCCTTGGAGACGCCGATCGGCGAGGAGGAGGACAGCCACCTGGGCGACTTCATCCCCGACGACGACGCGCCCGCGCCCGCCGAGGCCGCCGCGTTTACGCTATTGAAGGAGCAATTGATGAGCGTGCTCTCGACCCTGACGCCGCGCGAGGAGATGGTGTTGAAGCTCCGGTTCGGGCTCGAGGACGGGCGCGCGCGCACGCTCGAGGAGGTCGGGCGCGAGTTCAAGGTGACGCGCGAGCGCATCCGCCAGATCGAGGCGAAGGCATTGAGGAAACTCCGCCACCCGAGCCGCTCGCGCAAGCTCAAGGATTCGATCGACTGATGTTCCCCCGAAACGCCATATCGCTTGATCCGCGGCTTTCGGCCATACGCGACTTGGCTGGAAGCTGCGGGAATTTTGCGGACATAGGGACCGACCACGGCAGGCTCGGCGCGCACATGCTGCTCGCGGGGCTCTGCCGATTCGCGCAACTGACGGAGGTGTCCGAGCGTTCGCTTGCGAAGGCGCGGGAGCTGATCGGCGCGCTCGGGCTTTCTGATCGCGTGCGGTTCCTCGTCGGCGACGGCGTCGAGGCGCTTGAAGACCCCCCGGACGTCGCGGTGATCGCGGGCATGGGCGGACGCACGATCGCGGGCATCGTCGAGCGCGGACGGGAAATCCTCGCGCACGCGCGGATCGTGATGCAGCCGAACGTCGCCGCGCCGGAGCTGCGCCTGCGGCTGCAGCGCGCGGGATTTCGCATTGCGGACGAAATGATCGCGAAGGACGGCAGGCGGCTGTACGTCGTGATCGCGGCCGAGGCGGGGCGGATGGAGCTCTCGCCCGAGGAGATCGAGGTCGGCCCGGTATTGCTGAAGAATCGGCCCGGCGCGCTCGCGGACTACGCGGCGTTCAAAATCCGGGTGCTGAAAAAGGCGCTTGCGGATGCCGAGGGCGCGGAGCTCCGGCGCAAATTGGGGATCTGGGAGGCGCTCAATCATGGCGACCGTTAGGGAGATATTGGGGCTTCTCGAAGCCATCGCGCCGCTGGATAAGCAGGAGGAGTGGGACAACTCGGGGCTGCTCGCGGGCCACCCGGACGCCGAGGTCCGGACGGTGCTCTTGGCGCTCGACCTGACGCCCGCGGTGCTCGACGAGGCGAGGCGCGAAAGCGCGGAGCTGATCGTCACGCACCACCCGATCCTGTTCCACGCGCGGCGGAACCTCCGCGAGGACGACCCGGAGGGGAAGCTGCTCGCCGAACTCGTGCGCGCGCGCATCGCGCTGATCGCGATGCACACGAACTTCGACAACGCCGAAAACGGCGTCAACGACGCGCTGTGCGGGCTGCTCGCGGTCCGAAGCGCCGAGAAGCTCGAGGGCGGCATGCGCGTGGGCGACGTGGAGCCGGTGCCGCTGTCCGAATTTAGAATTCGGGTCGAGCGCGCGCTCGGCGGCCCGGCGCGCATGTACGGCGAAGCGAATCGGCTGATCCGGCGCGTCGCGGTCATGGGCGGCGCGGGAGGATCGCATTTTCAAGACGCGCTCGCGGCCGGCGCGGACGCGTATGTGACCGGCGAAATCTCCTACCATGCGGCGCTCGACTGCGTCGCGGGCGGCATGTGCGCGCTCGAGGCGGGGCACGCCGCGACCGAGCGCCCGGCGATCCAACTTCTCAATCGAGGTTTACAAAGCGCGATAAATGTGGTACAATACAACGTGCGAACGATTGAGAGCGCGGTTTTGCCGTTCTTGTGATATGGAGGAGTGCCCGTGCAGTTGGATAGGTTGTGGGAGTTCATGCAGGTGGACATGGAGGCGGACAAGTTCGAGGCGCAGATGCGCCAGTCTCCGAACCGCCAGAAGCTGATCAAGCAGCGCAACTTCATCATGGATCAGCAGACCAGCATGAAGAAGCTCGAGGCGGACGTCGCCGCGATGCAGGATCGGCTGGAGGCCATCGGCGACGAGGCGCGCAGGCTCGAAAACGTGCTGTCCTCGATGATCGAGGAGCTCGAAAAGAACCCCCCGGAGGCCCTCGAGGAGAGCGCCCGCCGCGCCGACGCCGCGATGCGCCTCGCGGACACGCTCGCGCACTACGAGCAGGAGCTCGCGAAGATGCGCAAGGACGCCGACGCGCGCGACCGCCAGCAGAAGGAGATTCGCGTGCGCGCCGCGAAGACGAAGCAGGAGTACGACCAATTGAAGCTCGTCTACGACCAGGAGTTCAAGCAGGACACCTCGAAGCTCACGAAGATGCGCGAGAACATCGACCGGGAGGCCGGCAAGATCGATCCGGAGCTCCTCCGACGCTACCGCTCGATCAAGGAGCACTGCGCGCCGCCGATGGCGCGGCTGGTCGACGGCCAGTGCAGCGGCTGCTTCATGTCGCTGCCGTCCGCGACGCTGCGCGAGCTGAAATTGGGCGAAAAGACGGTCGAGTGCGACAACTGCGGGAGGATACTCTACGACCCGAAGGACTGACATAGATTCTCCCGGACATTACGTATGGAGCCCCTCGCGGGGATTCATCGAGGATTGTGAGGGCGCCGGACGGCCGCAGGCGTTTCGCCTGAGGAAAGTCCGAGCTCCGTAGGGCAGGGTGCCGGTTAACTGCCGGTGGAGGCGACTCCAAGGAAAGTGCAACAGAGATAGACCGCGAATCCCCTCCGGGGGACGCAAGGGTGGAAAGGCGAGGTAAGAGCTCACCAGCGACATGGCGACTTGTCGGCTCTGTAAACCCCACCCGGTGCAAGATTGATAGGGGAGCATATGCGGCGGCCCGTCGCGCTCCCGGGTAATCGCTGGAGCCCGCTGGCAACCGCGGGCCTAGATAGATGGCCGTCCAAGACAGAACTCGGCTTACAGACGCCGCTCACAATCCGCCCCCCGCGACCGGCCCGGTTGCGGGGGGGTTTGCAAAAGACGGGGGAAGCGCATGGTGAACTTCGACATAGGCGCCGCGATCGGCGGCGATTTGCACGCCGACGCAGGCATGCGCGCGCTGATTCGGCGCATGGCCCAGATACGCGCGGGCGTCGGAAGGAAGGAGATGCTCGCGGGGCGGGACCCGGCGGGTGAGACCGTCCGCTACTCGCAGGGCGGCCTGAATATGACGCCGTTCGGATTCTTCCACCCGTCCGAATTGATGCCCGTCGTCGTCGGCAACGCAAAGCGCGGGCGCATCATCCGCGACCCCGCGAAGGCGAACTACGCGCACACGATCGGCTCGGATGGGCGCGCAGTCGAGATTCGCCAGTTCGGCGAATCGTTCGGCGGGGAGAGGGAAGCGGCGAGCGGAAAGCCGGTCTCCGAGACGACCTACTGCGCCTACGCGGGCGATGCGGGGCTGATGCTGACCTTTGAGCGGGATAACGAAGGGGAGCTCGGCGACTTTCTGGCGGTCTATCGCCGAGGGAGGCCCGGGCAGATCGACCATTACGCCTTTGGCATGTGGATCGGCGGCGACCGCTTTCCTTCGATGCTCACCGTCGAGCGGCTCGTGCGGGAGCGCGAGGGCGCGCGGGAGATCGAGTGGTTCGAGGTCAGCTTGGACGGCAAAAGCGGCGAACTGGAGCTGTCGGTGCTGGACCGCTTCGAGCTTACCTACCGCGGCGGAAAGTGCGTCGATTGGAGCGGCGGCGCGCGGAAAATCCTGTTCTGCTCAGAAGGGCTCAAGCGGCAGAAGCCGTTCGGGGGCGCGAATCCCTGTTAAATTTCCGGATGCCAACCGTTTTTATACACCGCAATTTGACAATCCGGCGGGATTCCTGTATAATTGTTCGGTAAGCCGCTCGCGGGAGGCTCGAAACGCGCCGAAAGGCGCTGCCTGCCCGCGGCGAGTATTGGGAATAGGAGGTGCAACGCGTGTACGCAGTCATTCAAACCGGTGGCAAGCAGTACCGCGTCCAGCAGGGCGACGTCATCTTCGTCGAGAAGCTCGATTGTCAGGCGGGCGACACGGTATCGTTTGACAGGGTTCTGCTCGTCGGCGGCGAGGAGTCCAGGATCGGAACCCCCGTCGTTCAGGGCGCGAGCGTAGAGGGCAAGGTCCTCTCGCAGGTCAAGAGCCAGAAGATCGTCGTCTACAAGTACAAGGCCAAGAAGAACGAGCGCAAGAAGCAGGGCCATCGCCAGCCCTACACAAAGGTCGAGATCACGGCCGTGAACGCCTGATGACGACCGTCCGCGTCTTCCGGAATCCGGACGGAACGATCTCCGGCTTCGACGCAAACGGGCACGCGGGCTACGCCGAGGCGGGCGAGGACATCGTCTGCGCGGCGGTATCGGCGCTCACGCAGGCGACGCTGAACGGACTCAAGAGCGTTCTGGACGCGCCGGTCGAGTATGCGATCGGCAGGAAGCGCGCGCATCTGTCCGTCTCGCTCGCGGAGGATTTTCCGAGCGACAAGTTCGAAGGGGCACAGCTCCTTCTCCGGACGCTCGTCGAGGGGCTCGAGTCCCTCGCGGCCGCCCACCCCCGGTTCGTCCGGGTCACCAACAAGGAACGGAGGTAAGGCACATGTTCGTCATGAATCTGCAGCTCTTCGCGCATAAAAAGGGAATGGGTTCCTCCCGCAACGGCCGCGACAGCAACGCGCAGCGGCTCGGCACGAAGCGCGCCGACGGCCAGTTCGTGCTCGCGGGCAACATACTCGTCCGCCAGCGCGGCACGAAGATCCATCCCGGCACCAACGTGGGCATCGGAGACGACGACACGCTGTTTGCGAAGATGGACGGCGTCGTGAAGTTCGAGCGCCTCGGAAAGACCCGCAAGCAGGTCAGCATCTACCCGAAGCCCGAGGTCGCCGCGCAGTAAGGGGTCAGGCAAACAACGCTTTTTCAGAGACGTGCCTTCCGGCACGTTTCTGCTATAGAGGAACACGAATGACGATGGATTTGCGGTTGACGCTGATCGACAGCGCGCAGTGCTTCCGATGGATCGAGGGGGGAAAGGGCTTCGGCGCGGCGTTTGATGGCCGGGCGGTGTGGCTGCGGCCCGGCGAGCCCGTCGAC
>MWAC01000257.1 GCA_002068815.1 Firmicutes bacterium ADurb.Bin467
CGTATGTTCATCGTGCATCCCCTTCTATTTTCGCCGCGATTTCGCAGGCGATGTCCGAGGGCGATCGCCCGGACGCCGAAATCCAGCGCGCGCGCGCGTCGCGGCGGAACCACGTCAGCTGCCGCTTCGCGTAGTTGCGCGTGGCCTGTTTGAGCGTCATGATCGCGGCTTCCATCGCGCATTCGCCGCGAAGCGCCGCGGCGATCTCCTTGTAGCCGATCGCCTGCCGCGCCGTCGAATAATGGCCCTCGTCGGCCATCAGGCGGCGTACCTCGCCGACCAGCCCCGTCCCGAGCATTTTCTCGACCCGGAGGTCGATCCTCCGGTACAGCTCGTCGCGCGGCCAGTCGAGCGCGAACATGCGCTCGTCAAACGGTCCCTCCTGCCGCGCGTCGTGCAGCGCCTGCTCGGTCTGCGTGCGGCCGGTGAGCCGGTGAATCTCGATCGCGCGCGCCACGCGCCGGACGTCGTTCGGATGCAGCCGCGCGGCGCTCTCGGGGTCGACCGCCCGAAGCATCGCGTGCAGTGCCTCGCGGCCGCCGGGCCGTTGCGCGATTTCCGCGAGCTCCGCGCGAATCTCGTCGCTTCCCCGCTCGCCAAACCCCATCGGGCGCGTCAGCGCGTCGATGTAGAGGCCGGTTCCGCCGCAGAGGATCGGCGTCCCGCCGCGCGCGCGGATGCCCTCGATGCACTTCATCGCAGCCTCGCGGTAGGCCGCGGCGCTGAACTTCTCGCGCGGATCGGCGACGGCGAGCATGTGGTGCCGGACGCCGCGCATCTCCTCCCGCGTCGGCATCGCGGTCAGTATGTCCATGCCGCGGTAGACCTGCATCGAGTCCGCGGAGACGACCTCCCCGCCGAGGCGAAGCGCGAGTTCCACCGCGCAGGCGGTCTTTCCCGAGGCCGTGGGCCCCGCGACGATCAGCAATCCGGGCTTTTGCGCCATGCGTGTCCCCTCACTGAATCCGCTTGAACATCCGCTCGATTTCGCGCCGCGTGAGCGTCCGGGCGACGGGCCGCCCGTGCGGGCAGGTCGGCGGCGCGCCGGAATCCTGCATCTGCCGAAGCAGCGACTTGATCTCCGAATCCGACAGCGCGTCCCCGGCCTTGACCGCGCCCTTGCACGCGCGCTGCAGTATCTCCTCCCGGCGCGCCTCGAGCGCGGCGGAGCCCATCCCCGCAAGCGCCTCGATCGTCTCCATGAAGCGCGGCTTCAGCTCCGCGCGCCCGAGGATGTGCGGAACCGCGCGAATCTGCACGTCGCGCTCGCCGAACGGCGATATGTCGTAACCGACCGCCGAGAGCGCGTCCATGTTTTCCTCGACGAGCGCCATCTCGCGCGCCGTCACGCGGAGGATCTCCGGCGCGAGCAGCCGCTGCGACGCGGCGCCCTCCTGCACGGCCTTCGAAAGCTGCTCGTAGCGGAGCCGCTCGTGCGCGGCGTGCTGGTCGATCATCAACAGCGCGTCGCTCCACTCCAAAAGTATGTACGTGTGAAACAGCGTGCCGATCACGCGGTACGGCGCCGGCGCAGGATTCGGCGCCGCCTGCGCGCCCGTCGCCGACTGGATTTTCGGCTCGGCGACAGGCTCGGTTTGCGGAATTTCCTCTCCGGCCGGCCTCGGCGCGGTGACGGGAAGCAGCCGCTCGTGGAGCGCCGCGGCGCCGGCAAGCCCCGCGAGCCGAAGTTTTTTGCGCTCGGCATCCAACAGTGATTGAAGCGACTCTTCAGGACCAAGAGAATCGCTATTATTATTCACGACTTCGGTCTGTATATTAAAGGCTTCGGTCTGTATATTAAAGGCTTCGGTCTGTATAATCTCGACTTCGGTTTGTTTATCAGGGACTTCGGTCTGTATAAGATTGATTTGCTGCTGCTCGGCCACCGGAGGCTCCACGACCTCGACCGTCCGCACCGGCCGGACCTCCGCCTGTCTTTCAGGCGTACGCCGGAGCATTCCCTCTCCTTCAAACGCGGTGCGCAGCATCGCCTCCGCGGTGAGCCGCGTCGCGGCCTCGTCGCGAAAGCGCACCTCCAGCTTGTTCGGGTGCACGTTCACATCGACGCTCGTCGGCGGCAGCACGAGGTTCAGCGCGCACATCGGGTACATGCCGATGGTGACGCGCTCCCGGCACGCGCTTTCGAGCGCCTGCGAGAGCATTGGGCAGCGCACCGAGCGGCCGTTGATGAAAAACGCCTCGTGCGCGCGCGTCGATTTCGCCTGCTCCCCGATGCCGATCATGCCGAAAATGCGCATGCCACCCTGATAGCTGTCGATTTCGACGAGGTTTTCCGCGGTTTCCCGGCCGTAGACGGCGAAGATCGCGTGGCGAAGCTCGCCGTCCCCAAAGCTGTGATAGACGACGCGGTCGTTGCTGATGAATCGGAACGAGACCTTCGGATTCCCCATGATCATCCTGCCGACCGTATCGCTGACGAGCGCCGCCTCGTATTGCGGCTTCTTCAAAAAGGTCTTGCGCACGGGGAGGTTGAAGAACAGATCGCGCATGACGACGGTCGTACCCTCAGGGCAGCCGACCTCGCGCACGCGCAGGTTTTCCCCACCCTCGACCGTCAGTCGCACGCCGGTGTCCTGCCGGGCGGCCCGCGTCGTCATCTCCACGCGCGAGACCGCCGCGATCGACGGGAGCGCCTCGCCGCGGAAGCCCAGCGTGCGGATGTCGGAGAGCTGCTCAGCGTCCATAAGCTTCGACGTTGCGTGGTTTTCGAACGCGAGGCGCACCTGCCCCGGCTCGATCCCGGAGCCGTTGTCCGTTACGCGCAGGTAGGAAATGCCGCCGTCCTTGATCTCGACCGTGAGCGACGTCGCGCCCGCGTCGAGCGAGTTTTCCAGCAGTTCCTTGACGACGGAGGCCGGCCGCTCGACGACCTCCCCGGCGGCGATTCTCCCGATGGTCGCCGCGTCGAGTATGCGTATGGGCATAATTACCTCCTATATAGTCTCCTATGTCCCGGAACCTGCTCGTTTGATTCAGATAGCCTGCTAAAGGCGCCGATCTGCGTCAAATTACCACATACTTCCTGCGATCCGCATCACCCGTCAAGTGCAATTTCCTACACCCTCCGCGCCTTCTCGTTGAGCTCAAACAGCTTGTTGAGCGCGTCGATGGGCGTCATGCTGACGACGTCGAGCTTTGCGATTTCCTCGACGATCTGTATCGGCCCGACGTCGAGTATCCCGAGCTGGCGATCCGTCGCCTTCGGATTTTCGAGTATGCTCTTGCCGATCGAGCCGCGCACCTGATCGTCGACCTCGAGCCGCGCCATGATCTGCCGCGCGCGCGCGATCACGGGCTTTGGAAGCCCCGCGAGCTTCGCGACCGCGACACCGTAGCTGCGATCCGCGCCGCCGGGCACGATCTTGCGCAGGAAGATCACGTCCTCGCCCTGCTCCTTCGCGGTGATCCGGTAGTTGACGACGCCCTCGAGCTTTCCCTCCAGCTCCGAGAGCTCGTGGTAGTGCGTCGCGAACAGCGTCCGCGCGCCGGACTTTCCGGCGATGTATTCGACCGCGGCCCACGCGATCGACAGGCCGTCAAACGTCGACGTCCCGCGGCCGACCTCGTCGAGGATCAGCAGGCTCTTGGGCGTCGCGAATTTCAAGATGGTCGCCATCTCGCTCATCTCGACCATGAACGTCGACTGGCCGCCGTACAGGTCGTCGGACGCGCCGATGCGCGTGAAGATGCGGTCGGTCAGCGCGACGTCCGCGGATTTCGCGGGCACGAAGCTCCCCATGTGCGCCATCAGCGCGATCAGCGCCACCTGCCGCATGTAGGTGGACTTGCCCGCCATGTTCGGCCCCGTGATGATCATCACGCGGTGCTCCTGATCGATGTGCGTGTCGTTCGGCACGAACACCGCGCGCCCGAGCCCCTCCTCGACGACCGGATGCCTGCCGTCGACGATCTCGTAGCGCCCGTCGTCGTTGATCGCGGGCCGGACGTAGTCGTTTTCCTGCGCGACGCGCGCGAGCGACAACAGCGCGTCGAGTGCCTTCATGCCGCCGGCGGTCGCGCTGAGCCGCGGCAGCGCCTCCC
>MWAC01000258.1 GCA_002068815.1 Firmicutes bacterium ADurb.Bin467
CGCGAGGCCCATCTCGACCGAGATCGCGCGCGCCGCGCCGCCGGCCCCGAAGATCACGCACTGTTTACCCTTGACCTCGACGCCGCTTTCCCGAAGCGACAGCATGAAGCCCTTACCGTCGGTGTTATCGCCGAAGAGGGTGCCGTCCCGGTTGACGATCATGTTGACCGCGCCGATCAATTTCGCGCTCTCGGAGACCTCGTCGAGGTATTGCATGACCGCGATCTTGTGCGGAATCGTGCAATTGATGCCGTGCATCTTGAACGCCTTGAGGCCGCGGATCGCGTCCTCGAGCTTATCCCTGTCGACGTCGATCGTCAGAAAGTGCCACCGCTCGAGCCCCAGAGCCCGGAACGCCGCGTCCTGAATGACGGCGCCGGGGTTCTCCGCGACGGGCTGCCCGAACACGCCGACCAGATGATCCAGATAGTTCTGCTCCCGCATGGACCGAACCCTCCTTTTTGACGAAGCCTGGGGAAGCACTGATGCAATGAGGTGGTGGATTGCCGAGGTGATTTTTCGTCCCCACAAGGAGCCAGCAGGGAGCCGTAGTGGGAACCTACGGCGACCGGATGAGCGACACCGGCGTGCGATTCAAATGCATTTGAATCGCACGGTCGCGCAGCGACTTGTTTTCCCGACGGGAAAACAACCTTGGGGGGCGGAAAAGCGACCGGCAATCCGCCGCCGAATACATCAGGGATTCCCTACGTGCGCTGGCGCTTGCGCATTCTGAAGAAGCAGTCGAAGCCGATGATCAGCACGATCAATATGCCGGTGAGCAGCTTCTGGTAGAAGCCGTCGATCGCGAGCATGTTCATGCAGTTGTTCAGAAGCTGCATGACGAACAGGCCGATGAAGCTCTCCAGGATGCCGCCGACGCCGCCCGCGAACGACGTGCCGCCGACGACGACGCCGCAGTTGACCGTCATGCCGGTCGTGTCCCCGTAGACGGACGAGCCGCCGTTCATCTGCGAGGCCAAGAGCACGCCCGCGAGCGCGGCCGTCGCGCCGCTGATGACGAACGCCGTCCACTTGATCCCCACGACGCGTATGCCGGAGTTCTTCGCGACCTCGTAGTTGCCGCCGATCGCGTAGCAGTTGCGGCCGAAGCTCGTGAAGCGCATCAGGCAGAAGAACAGCACGAACAGCGCCGCCATGTAGACGACGAGGCTGGGGATGCCGCCGAGGAAATTCGGGAAGAAGGTCATATTGGAGATCTTCATGAACGGCAGTACCTTGCTCGTGAGCGGGTGCGCGTTCGTGAGCTGCTGCGCGACGCCCTTGAGCAGCATGCCCATGCCCAGCGTGATGATGAACGGCTCGGTTCTCTGGTGGACGACGAGGAAGCCGTTGACAAAGCCCACGAGCGCGCCGGAGGCGATCGCGGCGATGAAGGCGATCCAGATCGGCTGGCCCCCGTTGATCAGGAGCACCGCGACGATGCCGCCCAGGCTCAGCGTGCCGCCGACGGACAGGTCGCAGCCGCCGCAGATGACCGCGACCGACACGCCGAACGCCACGATCTCGAGGATCGCCGCGGATTTCAAGAGGTTCATCCAGTTGCTGCGCGTATAGAAGTTCGTCCGGAAAAACAGCATCAGCGCCATCATGCCGAGGATGGCGAGAACCGCCTTCTGCTTGGAAACGGCCTTCCAGATCCTTGAAACAACGGTATTCGTCATAACGCCGCCCCCTTACAGTTCCCTGCGGTTGTCGAGCCATATCGCGACCACGAGCACCGCGCCGCGCATGACCGTCTGCATATAGGTGGACAGGTTCAGCATGTTCATGCAGTTGCCCAAGAGCGTAATCAGCACGACGCCGAACATCGTGCGCAGCACGCTCCCCTTGCCGCCCTTGAGCGTCGTGCCGCCCACGACCACGCAGAGTATCGCGGTCGTCTCATAGCCCACGCCGATGGTGGCGCTCGCGATGGTCGTCCTCGCGACGAGCGAGATCGCGCCCATCGCGGACATGATGCCGCTGATCGTGTACACGAGGCGCATGCCGTTTTTGACGTTGAAGCCGGACAGGAACGCGGCCTCGCGGTTGCCGCCCATCAGCGATATGCTGCGGCCGACGAGCGTCCTCGTATGGAACAGGTGCATGAGGACGAGCAGCGCGAGGAACACGACGAGCACCGTGGGGATGATGCCGAAGATCGTGCCCGAGCCGAGCTCCGTGAAGATGCCGTAGGGCTTCAGGCTGCGCTCGATGCGCATCGTCTCGGCGTTCGTGAACAAAAGCCCCACCGCCATGTAGATCGAGCTCATGCCGTAGGTGATGAACAGCACCTCCGCCTGTATCTGCGCGCCGAACGTCGTCAGGATGAACCCGTTCAGGTAGCCGAGCACGGCGCCCGCGAGTATGCCCAAGAGCATCGCGCCCACCTGGCCGAGCGGGTTGATCATGTACATCGTGATGACGCTGCAAAGCGATATGATGCCCACGACCGAGAGGTCGATGAACCCGCCGATGATGACGAAGGTCATGCCCAGGGCGACAAACGGCAGCGGCCAGAGCTGGCGCATGACGTTCGTCAGGTTCGTCGCGCCGAGGAACTTCGGCTGGACGATCGACGTCACGACGACGAGCGCGACGATGCCCACGAGCACGAGGTTTTGCCGGATGAACGAAACGGGGCTGTTTTTCTTCTCAGTCATTCTGCTCCCTCCCCTCTCAGCCGATGGCCCTGTCCATGATCGCCTCGGCCGAGTCCGTCTCCGGCGTGAACTCGCCCGTGATGCGGCCTTCGCAGATCGTCAGCACGCGGTTTGAGATGTTGAGCACCTCCGGAAGCTCCGACGAGATCATGATGATCGCGCCGCCCTCGCTGACGATCTTGTTCATCAGCACGTAGATCTCGTACTTCGCGCCGACGTCGATGCCGCGCGTCGGCTCGTCCAGAATCAGTATCTTCGGCTCGAGCTCGAGCCAGCGGCCGACGATGCACTTCTGCTGGTTGCCGCCGGAGAGGTTGCCGACCTTGATCGACGCGTTCGGCGTCTTGATCGCGAGCGCCTTGATCTGCCGCTCCGCGATCTTCTTCTCGTTCGCGCTGTTGACGATGCCGTAGCGCGTGAGCCTCTCCAGCGCCGCCATCGTGATGTTCTTTTCGACCGAGAACGGGAGGATCAGCCCCTGGCGGCGGCGGTCCTCCGGCACGAGGCCGAAGCCCGCGCGCTTCGCGTGGCGGGGGCTGCGGATTTTCACCGGCCTGCCGTTTAAGAGCACCTCGTGGCCGCGCGCCTTGTCCGCGCCGTAGATCGCGCGCACGATCTCCGTGCGCCCCGCGCCCACGAGCCCCACGAGGCCGAGGATTTCGCCCCGGTGCAGCGTAAAGTTGATGTCCTTGAGCTTGTGTGTATTGAGATTCCGGACCTCCAGCAGCGGTTCGCCCACCGCGTGCGCCCGGGGCGGATATTCGTTTTCAATGCTGCGGCCGACCATCTTCGCGATCATCTCGGCGCGCGTGATGTCCTTGACGGGCTTTGTGTCGATCACGTGGCCGTCGCGCATGACGGTGACGACGTCGCAGTATTCGAAGATCTCGTCCAGCTTGTGGCTGATGTAGATGATCGAAATGCCCTTGTCGCGGAGCTGGTTGATGATGACCCCGAGGCGCTTGAGCTCCTCGCTGGTCAAAGAGCTCGAGGGCTCGTCCATGATGATGAGCTTTGAATCGAAGGACAGCGCCTTCGTGATCTCCACCATCTGCATCTCCGAGGCGCTCAGGCTTCCGACGGTCGCATAGGTGTCGATGGTCGAACCGATGCTGTCGAGCAGCGCGCGCGCCCGCCTGTGCGTGCCGCGCATGCCGCCGACCTCGCGGAAGCGGCCGAGAAAGATGTTCTCGCCGACGGTCATGGTGTTTACGAGGTTGAACTCCTGGTAGATGATGCTCAGGCCGTTTTTCAGCGCGTCGAAGGGCGTCGTCCTCTCGACGACCTTGTCGTTGAAGATGACGGTGCCTTCGTCCTTTATGTAGACGCCGGACAGTATCTTCATCAGCGTCGATTTTCCCGCGCCGTTTTCGCCGACGATGCCGTAGACGCCGCCGCGCGGCACCTCGAGCGATACGTGATCCAGCGCGACGACGCCGCCGAACCGCTTGCATACGTCCCTGACGACGAGTATGTTGCCGTTATTCTGCTTATCCAACTCCGCGCATCCCCCTTGTGAAGCTGTTGCGTTCGCGCCCATACCCGAACCGACTTGCCCCGAACGGATTCGGGGCAAGTCGGCCGCTCTCCCGGGACGTGTGCTGCACGTCAGGAGGACTTTTTTACCATTCCGGATAGGGGAAGTTGTCGATCGTCTCGGCGGTGACGACGTCCAGCGCCGTCCAGACGACGTCCGGGGCTTCCTCGCCGTTCAGGATCTTCGTGATGCAGCCGAACGCGTCCTGCGTCATCTGCGAGAAGGACTGGCCGATCGACAGCGCCTGCGTGCCCTCGCGGACCTGGTCGTAGCCGACCTTGCAGCCGTCGACGCCGATGACGTACACGCCCTGGATGCCCGCGGTCTTCAGCGCCTGGATGATGCCCGTCGCGCCGATGTCCCAATGGCAGTAGATGGCGTCGATCTCATCGCCGTACTTGACGATGAAGTCCTCGGCGATCGCCTGCGCGTCGTCGCTGGCCCAGGCGGCGCAATCCTGGCTGTCGAGCAGGTTGATGTTCGTGCCCTCGATCGTGTCGACGAAGCCGTCATGGCGCTTGATCTGCGCGTCGTGGCCGGACTGTCCGCCGATTTCCACGACGTTGCAGCCGTCCGGGAACGCCGTCATCAGCGTCTGCGCGGCCACCTGGCCCGCCATGTAGTCGTCGGTGCCGCACATGAAGTCGCGGTACTCCTTGAAGTCCGCCGGCAGCTCCGAGGAGTACATGCCGACGATGACGCCCGCCGCCTGCGCGTCCATCAGCGCGGGGATGATGGCGCTCGGGTCGGTCGGGTTGATGCAGATGGCCTTGTAGCCGTCCGCGATGCAGGTTCCGATCGCGGCGACGCCCTTCTGCGGGTCGTAGTCCTCCTGGAACACCTGCACGGTGAAGCCGTACTCGGGGGCGTACTTCTGGAACTGCGTCCAGGCGTAGGCCTGCGAGGCGTTCTCGAGGGACTGGGTGATGAAGGCGACCTTGATCTCATCGGCGTGGGCGAAGGTCAACATGGATGCGGCCAGCATCAGGGTGAGCAACAGGACAAAGATTTTCTTCATGGAAATGGGCCTCCTTGCATTATTTGACCGGCGG
>MWAC01000259.1 GCA_002068815.1 Firmicutes bacterium ADurb.Bin467
GCCCCTCCTCCGGCTGCTCGACGTTCGAGGAGCCGATGCCCGCCGACTCGAGGAAGCCGCTGATCAGCCCCGCGAGGTTCGAAAAATCGAGCCCCGGAAGCTGCTTCTGGTATTTTGCCATGCACACCGGGCAGAGATTCCGCTCTGTTTTTTCCTCCCCGGTGATCGCCGTCAGGTGGAATTTCGCGGGCCGGATGCCGCACTCCTCACACATCATGGCGCACGCCTCCCTCCAAATTCCGAAATACCTGCTGCAACATATTCCGAAACACCGCGGCCCTCAACACGTCCTTCGCGCTGATCGGCAGCGCCAGCGCGTTTCTCGAGATCGCCGCGCGCATCAGCGATGCCTCGCGGCCGTTTACGATCTTCCGGTCCTGCAGATGCGCGATGATCGCGCAGGCGGAGTCCTCGTCGACGGCGTTGCCGATCCTCGTCAGAAGCGCGTTCAGCAGGTTTTCCTCGGACCGCTCGCACATGCGCACGATCCGGACATAGCCGCCGCCGCCGCGCCGCGATTCGATGATGTAGCCGTGGTCGACGGAAAAGCGCGTCGCGAGCACATAGTTGATCTGCGAGGGCGCGCAGCCGAAGTGCTGCGCCAGCTCGTTGCGGCGCACCTCGATCTGCGTCTCCTCGTCCATCAATTCCTTGATGAATCGCTCGATGGAATCGCTCAATTGAGCCATGCTCCATTCACCTCTTTCAGACGGCCGAACATGAATTGACCATCTCTGACTATTATAGCAGCAGATGGTCAAAAAAGCAAGCGTTTTTGAAATGTTTACGAGCCGCTCATGCGCGAAAGAAATCGAAGCACGAGTTCCGCGGAGTTCTTCGCCGCGAGCGGCAGGAACTCGGCGTAGGACAGGTGCGCGCCCTCGTCCCCGCCGTCGGAGATCGCGCGCAAGACCGCGCAGCGGATGCCGTTCAGGTGGCATATCTGCGCGATCGCGCCGGCCTCCATCTCGCACGCGCCCGCGTCAAACAACCGAACGATCTCGGCCTTTCGCGCGGAAGCCGCGACGAACTGGTCGCCGGAGGCGATGCGCGCGGGAATCGCGCGGACGCCCGGGAGAGCTTCCGCCGCGCTAAGAATCGCCTCCCGCGCGGCGGGGTCGAGCGGAAAATGCACGATGTTGACGGTCGAGACCATGCCCGGAGGGTCGCCGAGCGCGGTCGTGTCCACGTCATGCTGCACGACGTCCGTGCCGACCGCGATGTCGCCGACGCCGAGCTCCGAGGAAAGCGACCCCGCGACGCCGGTGTTCAGGACCAATTCGGGCTTGAAGAGGAGCGCCATCGTCTGCGCGCAGGCCGCGGCGTTGACCTTGCCGATGCCGCACTTCGCGACGACGGCATCCTGTTCCAGCAGCTTCCCGGAGACGTATTCGATGCCGCTCTCGACCCGCTTCACGGGCGCCTCGACCCTTTCGAGTATGCGGTCGATCTCGATCTGCATCGCGCCGATGATCCCGATCACGCTCGGTCGCCCCCCTTCGAGAGCAGCACGGCCGCCTGCGCGGAGATGCCCTCTTCCCGGCCCTCGAAGCCCATGCGCTCGGTCGTCGTCGCCTTGACATTCGCGCAATCGAACCCGACGCCGAGCGCCTCCGCGAGGTTCAGACGCATCTCCTCGATGAACGGCGCGAGCTTCGGGCGCTGGGCCGCGATCACGACGTCGGCGTTGACGACCCGATAACCCTTTTCGCGGACGAGCCGCATGACCCGCGCGAGCAGCAGCATCGACGAGATGCCCTTGAATTCGGCGTCCGCGTCCGGGAAGTGCCGGCCGATGTCGCCCTCGCCGATCGCCCCGAGCAGCGCGTCCATCAGCGCGTGGGCGGCGACGTCCGCGTCGGAGTGGCCGTCGAGCCCCTTCTCGTGCGGAATCCCTGCGCCGCAGAGGATCAGCGCCCTGCCTTCTTTCAGCCTGTGCGCGTCGTAGCCGATGCCGATCCGCGTTTCGAAGCCCTGTGACATCCGCAAAAAGTCCTCCCGCGTCGTGAGCTTGATGTTCAGAGCCGCGCCCGGGGCCTCGAACAGGCAGACCTCTCCCCAGTGGCGCTCGTAGATGTCCGCGTCGTCGGTCGCGCTCCAGCCCAATTCCCGTGCGCGCTCGTACGCGCGGAGGATGGCCTCGCGCCGGAACGTCTGCGGCGTCTGCGCGGCGCGCAAATCCGCGCGGTCGAGCGTCCGCACGCGCCCGGTCTCGGGGTCTATGTGCTTGATCGTATCGACGACCGGCGCGCAGCAGACCCCGCTGCCCTTCCGGACGGCCAATTCGATCGACTTCGCGACGATCGCGTCGGTCACGAACGGCCGCGCCGCGTCGTGTATCGCGACGATGTCGACGTCCTCCGGCACCGCGCGCAGGCCGTTCAGCACGGATTCCTGCCGCGTCGCCCCGCCCTCGACGACGGTCCGGACCGACGCGCATGCGCCCTCCGAAGCCGTCAGAGCGCGGTAGGCGTCCATGTCGCGGTTTGCGAGCACGAGCGCGATCCCCTGAAAACGCCCGGTCGCGTCCAGCGCCCGCAGGCACCGCCCGAGCACGCTTTCCCCGCCGAGCGGTTGAAACACCTTGTTCTCCGCAAAGCCCGCGCGCTCACCCCTTCCGGCGGCGACGACGACCGCCCAGGCGGTCACGGCTTCACGCGGTACATCTCGGCCGCGTCCTGCTTGAGCGCGTGCTCGCCGATCGCGAGCACCTCGTACTCTGTATACCGCTCGCCGAAGCGTATGCCCAGCACGTCGCCGACCTTGACGTCCGTCCCGGGCTTCCCCTCTTTTCCGTTGACGGTGATGTGCCCGGTCGAGCAGGCGTCGTTCGCGACGCTCCTGCGCTTGATGATTCGGGAGACCTTCAGGTACTTGTCCAGCCGCATCGACTTCGCCTCGACGCGCGGAACGGGCTTTTTTGCCTCGATCTCTTTCCTGCTCATGCTTCCTCCAGTACGCGAAACAGGGCTGCCCCCGCAGGAAGCGGCCCTGTGCTGTCCCCCAGGGGGGGTTAGAACTCGTCGCGGAAGCCCTTGCCCGCCTTGAACGCGGGCGCCTTGCTCGCGGGGATCTCGATCGTCTCGCCGGTCGCGGGGTTGCGCCCGGTGCGCGCGCCGCGCTCCTTGATTTCAAACGTGCCGAAGCCCATCAGCTGGACCTTGTCGCCCTCCTTGAGGGCCTCCGTGACGGAATCGATAAACGCCGCAAGGGCGACCTCTGCCTGCTTCTTGGAAAGTCCGGACTTCTCCGCGATTTTCGAGATGAGTGTAACCTTATTCATTCGTGCCACCTCCATATATTCTTGACCCTGAAAAACCCGTGAATCCACGCATAAGCCTTGAGACAATTCGTGGAAAAACCTGAAAATCCTGCTAATTCAAATGCTTTTCTGACAATTTTACGCGATTCCAATACGCGTCCATCTCCGCAAGCGCCATCCCCGCGAGCGCCTTGCCGTCCCTGAGAATCAGCTCCTCCATCGCCTCAAAGCGTGCGATGAACTTGTCCGTCGCGCGGTTCAAGAGCAGCTCCGGATCGAGCTTCAAGAGCCGGATCACGTTGACGGCGGCGAACAGCAGGTCCCCGGCCTCGCCCTCTACGTCCCCGTGCCGCTCCATCGCCTCGCGGAGTTCATCCGCCTCCTCGGAGATCTTGAAGAAGCACTCCTCCGCGTCCTTCCAGTCGAAGCCGACGTCCGCGGCGCGCTTTTGCACCTTTTCCGCGCGCATCAGCGCCGGCAGGCTCTTCGTGACGCTCTTGAGCACCTCGGCCTGCGTGTCCTGATGCCGTTCCTTCTTCTTGAGCTTCTGCCAGAGCGAGAGCACCTGATCGGGCGTATCCGCGCTGGCCGTCGAAAACACGTGCGGGTGGCGCGAGATCATCTTGTGCGCGATCGCCGTGATCACGTCGCCGATCGCGAATTCGCCGTGCTGGCGCGCAATCTCCGCGTGCAGCACGATCTGCAGCAATACGTCGCCGAGCTCGTCGTACAGAGCCTCCGTGTCGCCCCGGTCGATCGCGTCGACGGCCTCGTAGGCCTCCTCGACGAGGTTCGTGCGAAGCGACCTGTGCGTCTGCTTGCGGTCCCACGGGCAGCCGTCGGGTGAGCGCAGCCGGCGGATCACGCGGTCGAAGTCGTCGAAGCCGTATCGCTCGAGCGCCGTCAGCTCCCGCTCCGCGGGCACGAGTATGCTCACGCGGTGGTCGTAATAGGGCAGCCTGTCCAGGTTTACAAGCGAGGTTTTTTGCATCTCCCCGTCCCCCGAGCGCACGTGGATCAGGCACTCGGTCGGGTAGCAGTCCATGAGCTTTAATTTTACCTCGGAGGCGAGCTCGCGCGTCGCCAGTTCGCGGACCATCGCGTTCCGGTCGGCGTGCAGCGTGAAGTTTTCCCAGTCGGACGCCTCGAAGCAGTCCGTCGCGCCGCCCGCGTAGGCCCAAAGCCCCTCCTCGATCGGCGGCCCGGCGATTACGCCGACCGGCGCATCGGAGAGTTCGATCAGCTTTGCGACGCTCCGGTCGCGCACGTCGAACACCGCGTAGCGGACCGGCTCTGCCCCGGCCCTTTCAAGCACCGCCCGCGCGGCCATCTCCGCGTGGCGGTCGAAGTCCTCCGCGTCCTCGTAGAGCGCGTCCAGCGCCTCGTAGGGCACGCCGTTTTCCCGAAGCCACTCCGTAAGCCCGCA
>MWAC01000260.1 GCA_002068815.1 Firmicutes bacterium ADurb.Bin467
TCAAGGCGCTGGTCAACGACCTCACGGCCGCGGACTACCCCGAAAAGCTGATCGTCCCCTACGGCGAGATCGTGCACAACCGCATCATGCTGGAGATCTTCCGCGGCTGCACGCGCGGCTGCCGCTTCTGCCAGGCGGGGATGATCTACCGCCCGGTGCGCGAGCGGTCGATGGACAGGCTTCTCGAGCTCGCGGAAAAGCTCGTCTCGGCGACCGGCTACGACGAGATTTCGCTGATGAGCCTGTCGAGCGGCGACTACTCGTGCCTGCCCGAGCTCGCGCGCGAGATGGTCCGGCGCTACGAGGAGCGGCGCGTGAAGATTTCGCTGCCGTCGCAGCGGATCGACACAGTCCTGACCGACACGCTGAAGGAGACGCAGAAGGTGCGCAAGACTGCCCTGACGCTCGCGCCGGAGGCCGGCACGCAGCGGCTGCGCGACGTGGTCAACAAGGGCGTCACCGAGGAGGACCTCGTGCGCTCCGTTACAGACGCGTTCGAGCAGGGCTGGTCGGCGGTCAAACTGTACTTCATGATCGGCCTTCCGACCGAGACGGACGAGGACGTGCTGGGCATCGCGCGCCTGGCCGAGCGCGTGCGCGCGTGCTATTTCTCGGTGCCGAAGGAGAGGCGCGCGCCGGGGCTTCGGATCACGGTCAGCGCGTCGGTGTTCGTCCCGAAGAACTTTACGCCGTTCCAGTGGGCCGCGCAGCTGAAATCCGAGGATGTAAATCGCCGCCAGCAGATGCTCAGGCATGCGCTTTCGAAGGTCAAGGGCGTCGAATTCAAGTATCACGCGATGGATTTGAGTTACATCGAGGCCGTGTTCGCGCGCGGCGACCGCAGGCTCGCGGACGCGCTCGAGCGCGCGTTCCGGCTCGGCTGCCGGTTCGACGGCTGGTCGGATCAGTTCCGCTACGATTTGTGGCTCAAGGCGCTTCGGGAATCGGGCCTCGACCCGGACTTCTACGCGACCCGCGAGCGGCCGTCGAACGAGGTCTTCCCGTGGGATCACCTCGACGCGGGCGTCAGCAAGCGGTTTTTGCTGCGCGAGTGGGAGCGGGCGCAGCGCGGCGAGACGACGGTTGATTGCCGAAAGGGTTGCGTCGGCTGCGGGATGACGCGGTATGAGGGGGCTTGCCGATGAGGGCGCTGATACGGTTCGGAAAGCGCGACCGGCTGCGCTTCATATCGCACCTCGATCTGCAGCGGTTCTTCCAGCGCGCGCTGAATCGCACGGGGCTGCCGATCGCGTTTTCGCAGGGCTTCAACCCGCACCCGGTGATGTCGTTCGCGTCGGCGCTGGCCGTCGGCTGGACGAGCGAATACGAGGTGCTCGACGTGAAGCTCGCGCGGGAGGTCGACGCCTCGCTCGTCGAGGAGATGATGCGGATCGCGCTTCCGGAGGACCTGCCGGTGCTGGAAGTGCGGCTGGTGGACGACCGCCACCCGGCGATGATGGCGCTCGTGACGCACGCGGACTACCGCATCGCGCTCGCGGACGACGGCGCGTCGGAGATTCTCGCTGCGATTCCGGAATTTCTGTCGCGGGACAGCGTCCCCGGCGTCCGCAAGACGAAGTCCGGCGAGCGCGAGATCGACATCCGCCCGCTCTGCGCGGAGCTCAAAGCAGGAAACGGCTGGCTCGACGCGCGGCTCAAGTTGACCGAAAGGGACACCTTGAAGCCGGACGTGCTGATCGCCGGGCTCGCCGCCATTGCGGGCGCGACGGCTCCGAGCGCGCGCGTCCACAGGCTTTGCCTGCTCGGAGACGGAGAGTCCGGAGCCGCGACTCCGATCATGGAGTTGAGTTTCAAGCGATGACGAAGCAGATATTGATCGACGCGCTCTGCGGGGAGACGACGCTCGCGCTCCTGGAGGACGGCGAGCTGGCGGAGCTGTACGCGGAGAGCGAGGGGCGGGAGAAGCTGACGGGGAACATCTACGTCGGCCGCGTGGAGAACGTGCTGCCCGGCATGAACGCCGCGTTTGTGAACATCGGCCTCGAGAAAAACGCGTTTCTGTATGCGGGAGACATTCAGCTCGACGCGAGCGACGAGGAGCTCGCCGAGCGCCTCCGCCTGGCCGAGATTCAGAAGCTCGTCCGGCCCGGGCAGACGATCGTCGTGCAGGTCATCAAGGAGCCGGGCGGTACGAAGGGCCCGCGCGTCTCGTGCCACATCACGCTCCCGGGGCGGTTGAGCGTGCTGCTTCCGACGGTTCCGTACGTCGGAATCTCGCGCCGGATCGAGGAGGAGGGGGAGCGCGGCCGCCTGCGGGGCATCGCGTGTTCGCTGGTCGCGGACAGCGGAGCGGGCATGATCGTCCGGACCGCGGCGAGCGGCGCGTCCACCGAGGAACTCGAGGCCGACTTCCGCTCGCTGGAGGGGCTATGGGAGACCATCTCCCGGAGGAGCCGGCACGTCGCCGCGCCCGCGCTTTTGCACCGGGACGACAGCCTGATCGACCGCGCCGTGCGCGACATGCTCGCCTCGGACGTCGAGTCGGTGCGCACCGACGACCGGGGCGTCTACGAGCAGCTGATCGAGGCGGGGAGGGCGCTGTCGCAGGGCCTTCTGGAGCGCATCGTGTTCGACAGGACGGACGTGCCGCTGTTCGACCGCTACCGCGTCCGCAAGCAGGCCGAAGTCGCGCTCAAGCGCCGCGTGTGGCTGAAGAGCGGCGGGTATCTCGTGTTTGACTACACGGAGGCGCTGACGATCATCGACGTCAACACCGGGAAATTCGTCGGAAAGCGATCGCTTTCGGAGACGGTGTTCGAGCTGAACTGCGAGGCCGCGCGCGAAATCGCGAGGCAGCTTAGGCTCCGGGACATCGGCGGGATCATCGTGATCGACTTCATCGACATGAGCCTGCAAAGCCAGCGCGAGGAACTGCTCTCGGTGCTGCGCGAGTGCCTGAAGAGCGACCGGACGCGCACGAACCTCGCCGGCATCACGAGCCTGGGGCTCGTCGAGATGACGCGCAAGAAAGTGCGCCAGCCGATCTACAAGCAGAAGTGCCATACCTGCCCGACCTGTCAGGGCAGCGGGCTCGTCCCCTCGCACGAGTTCACCGCGCGGCTCGCGCTCTCGGAGCTCCGCGGAAGGCGCGCGGCGGGGGACCAGACGCCGTACATCGTCCGCGTCGCGCCGCCGATCGCCGGAATTCTCGGCACGATCGTCGCGCCGGAGGGCGGGCATACGTACGCGCTGCCGGCGGAGGACATCAAGGAGGACGAGTACCAGATCGTGCCCGCGGACGAGACCGCGCTGCCGCCGAAAACGCGGCTCTTGAGGCAGTAGCCGGAGGGTGTGCCGGGGGCGCTGCGTTGCAGCGCGAGTGCGCCGAGAGGGTGCGACCGATGGAGAAGTGCCCAAACATTGCTACACCACGGCGCTTGGGTGCCGGATGGGCGTGGCGGCACTCCCTTTCAGGAACAGGCAGAGAACGGCCTTTGAGACAATAACCGGAGGATATGCGATGAAGGAACGACCGCTCGTGGGGGAACGCGAGCTTGAACTGCAGCGCGAATGCGCCGAGAAGGTCCGCTTGATGGAGGACCGCCCGGACAGCTACCACATCGTGACGCTCGGGTGCCAGATGAACGAGCGCGACTCGGAGACCATCGCCGGCATACTCTCGGAGATGGGCATGCGACCGGAACCGGTGCGCGAAAACGCGGACCTGATCCTCTACAACACCTGCTGCGTGCGCGAAAACGCCGAAAACCGCGCGCTGGGCAACGTGATCTGGCTGAAGGAGCTCAAAAAGCGGCGCCCGGAGCTGCTCATCTGCGTCGGCGGCTGCATGGCGCAGGAAAAGGGCATGGCCGAGCGGATGAAGAACCTGTACCCGTTCATCGATTTGGTGTTCGGGACGCACAATATGCACAGGCTCGCGGAGTACGTGCTGCGCGTTCTCGAGAGCCGAAAACCCGTGATCGAGGTCGACGAGATCGACGGCGTGATCGCGGAGGGCCTGCCCGAGCGTCGGTCGAGCGCGTTTTCCGCGTTCGTCAACATCATGTACGGCTGCGACAACTTCTGCTCGTATTGCATCGTGCCCTATGTTCGCGGCCGCGAGCGTTCGCGCGATCCGGAGGCGATCTTGGACGAGGCGAAGCGGCTCGTCGACCGGGGCGTCAAGGAAATCACGCTGCTCGGGCAGAACGTCAACTCCTACCGCGGCGGCGGGGGCGAGTTTGCGGAATTGCTCTACCAGCTCGACCGCCTCGGC
>MWAC01000261.1 GCA_002068815.1 Firmicutes bacterium ADurb.Bin467
CTTCCGGATTCACTTGTATACAGGCGCCTGCCCGCCCGCGCGTTCTCCCTGGTTCGACCCTTCTTGCGCCTCCGCCCAGCGCATGGCCGGGGGCGTTTTTTTGTGCGCAAAGCAGCGGTTCGCGTAAACAGACCCAAGTTTGTATATAAAAGACCAAAGTCTGTATATAACGGACCGAAGTCTCTTACGCATAGGATCAAATTCGCCCCATTTCCACCCGATTGTGCCCTCCTGTCGAATCCATGGCGCTTTCCGCGCAAATCATTGCGAAAATATTGAGTTTTTTTCTGGAAATCATTGACTTTTGAGGAATTGATTGCTAGAATACAAACCATCAGTTACAAAATAATGTAACAACGAAATGAAAATGTAATCCTTGTTGCGAGGTAGAGATGACGTGCGTGAAGAGCAAAGGGCGGAGGCGCAGCCGGGCCGTGCTGGCCCTTGGTCTTGCCGTTGTCTTTTTGTGCGCCGCGCTCGCGGCCGTAACCTATGAAGCGATCTATCCCTCGGCGAGCGGGAGCAAGACCTACAAGAGCGGCGGCGCGGTTCTCGACGTCAGCAACGCGAGCCAGGGCTATGTAATGGTAAAAAAGCAGAGCAAAAAGCGGCTCAAGGTGCGCATCACCGGCAAAAACCAGTATACCTACGACCTTCGCAACGACGGCGAATACGACGTATACCCGCTGCAGGACGGCAGCCGCTCCTACCGCGTCGCGGTGTTCGAGCAGGTCAAGGGGACGAGTTACTCGCAGCTTCTCTCAAAGTCCATCGGCGTCGACCTCGTCAACGAGTACGCGGCGTTTCTAGGGCCCAACCGCTACTGCCGCTATATAGAGGAAGGCGAAGCGGTGCGAATCTCCGGAGAGCTCTGCGAAGGGCTCGAGACGCAGCGCCAGAAGGTCGAAACCGTCTACGAATACGTGACGTCCAATTTCACGTACGACTACATCAAGTCGCTCACGGTAAAGCCCGGTTACGTGCCGGACCTGGACGAGACTCTTAAGACCCGGACCGGCATCTGCTTCGACCACGCCGCGCTCATGTGCGCGATGCTGCGCTCGCAGGGCATTCCGACAAAGCTCGTCATGGGTTACGCCGACAGCTTTTACCACGCGTGGAACAGCATACTCATCGACGGGGAATGGGTTCGCTACGACGCGACCGCGGACATCGCATTTTTTGAGATCCGCAAGTACACGGAGGAGGCGGTATATTGAGCACTTCCCTTGGAAAGAGCGGCGTCCTGAGCGCCGAGGAGACCGCGCTGTTTTGCTCGCAGGCGGCGATGGTGCTTCGAAGCGGCATACCGCTGGTCGACGGAATCGGCGCGCTGTGCGACGACTTCCGCACGACTCGCTCGGGGCCGCTGTTCGACCGGCTGCACAGGGCGCTGGAGGACGCCGGCGCGCTGTACGCCGCATTGGAGGCGGCGCCGGTGCTCCCGCCGTACGCGATCCGCATGATCCGCGTCGGCGAGCAGGCCGGCAAGCTCGACGACGTGCTCTGCGCGCTCGCCGACTCCTACCAGCGCGAGGCGCAGGTGCGCAGGAATTTGAAGCAGGCGATACTGTATCCGACGGCGCTGTCGCTTCTGATGGCCGCGGTCATCGCGGTGGTCGTGTTCTGCGTGATGCCGGTGTTCGCGCGCGTGCTCAGGGATTTGGGCGCCGGGCTCTACGCGACCGCCGAGGGCGTGATGAACGTCGGCACGGTTATCGGCGTCGCCGCGATGGCGATCGTCGGGGCGATCCTTCTGGTCGCCGCGATCGCCGCGGTGCTTCTCAGGACGCGCTTCCGGGAAAAGGTGCTGTCGGTGCTGCGCAGGCTCACGCCGATCTTCGGCAGGATCACGCGGGCGATGGACGCGGAGCGGTTTGCGACCGCGATGACGACGCTGCTCGCGAGCGGGTATCCGATCGAGGACGCGCTCCCGCTGGTGGAGGGACTCTCCGGCGGCGCCGAGATGCGCGCAAAGGTCGTCGGCGTCCGGGAGGCGGTCGCTCGCGGCGTGTCCTTCAGCGAGGCCGTCGCCCAGGCGGACATCTTCGACGGGCTGCACGCCCGCATGCTACGCGCTGGCGCCTCCGCCGGGCGGGTCGACAGCGTGCTCGGGAAGCTCGCGGCGATCTACCGGGAGCGGTTCGACCGGGACATCTCGAACGCCGAGGCGCTGATCGAGCCGATACTGGTTGCGCTGCTCGCGGTGATCGCCGGCGCGATCCTCCTCTCGGTCATGCTGCCGCTGGCCGGGCTGCTTTCCTCGATGATTTAGCGGAGGGGTTTTTGATGAAGAGACGCGGGTGGATCATCGCCCTGTGCGTGATGGCGCTCATGGTCGGCGCGCTGTATTTCGCGGCGAACGTCAACGCGCGCCGCGTCGCCGAGGAAGAGCGAAAGCTGATCGAGGACGCGATCTATCGCGCGGTCGTCACCTGCTACGCGGTCGAGGGGCGCTACCCCGCGACGCTCGCCTACCTTGAGGAGAACTACGGCGTCGAGGTGGATTCCGATCGCTACATCGTCTTTTACGACAGCTTCGCCGACAACGTGCTGCCCAGCATCC
>MWAC01000262.1 GCA_002068815.1 Firmicutes bacterium ADurb.Bin467
GCCGATGTTCCCGCTGTAGGCGAGGCCGGGCCCGCCGACGAGCCCCGCGCAGAGGTCGGACACGATGTCGCCGTAGAGGTTCGGCATGACCATCACGTCGAACGCCGAGGGGGTCTGCACCAGCCGCATGCACGTCGCGTCGACGATCATGTCGTCGGCCTCGATGCCCGGATACTCGCGCGCGATCTCCTGAAACACGCGCAGGAACAGCCCGTCCGTGCACTTCATGATGTTCGCCTTGTGAACGCACGTTACCTTCCTGCGCCCGTTTTCGGCCGCGTAGTCGAACGCGTAGCGGACGATTCGCTCGCTGCCCTTCCGGGTGATGATCTTGATGCTCTCCGCGGCGACGTCGCCGATCATGTGCTCGACGCCGGCGTACAGATCCTCCGTGTTTTCGCGGACGACCACGAGATCGACGCCCGGAAACGGCGTCGCGACGCCGGGGATGTTGCGCGAGGGGCGGACGTTCGCGTAGAGGTCGAGGTCCTTGCGCATGACGACGTTGACGCTGCGGAAGCCCTTGCCGATCGGCGTCGTGATCGGGCCCTTGAGCGCGACGCCGTAGGTGCGGATCGCCTCGACCGTCTCCGGCGGCAGCGGCGTTCCGTGCTTTTCAATCTGCGCCGCGCCCGCCTCGAACGCGTGCCAGCGGATGTCGACGCCCGTCGCGTCGACCGCGCGCCGCGCGGCCTCCGCGATCTCCGGCCCGATGCCGTCGCCCGGGATCAGCACGATGTCCTTCATTGCGCGGCCCCCCTCGTGAAGTTGATCAGCCCGCCCGCGAGCAGCAAATCGCGCTGTCGCTCGGAGATTTGCAAAGACACCCGGACGGCCCTTCCGTCCACGTCGAGCGCGATCTCCCCGGTCTCGACCGCCCGCGAAACCTGCGCGCGCGCGTCGCGAATCAGAATTGCGGCGCCCTCCGGAATCTCCTCGTCGCTCGTCATCGGCAAGATGCCGTTGTTGATCAGGTTCGCGGCGTGTATGCGCGCGAACGACTTCGCGATTACGCCCTTGACGCCCAGGTACAAGGGCGCGAGCGCCGCGTGCTCGCGGGAGGAGCCCTGCCCGTAGTTCGCGCCCGCCGCGATGAACCCGCCGCCCGCGCGCTTCGCCTTCGCCGGGAACTCCGGGTCCGACGGCGTCAGGCAGAACTCCGAGAGGTAGGGGATGTTCGACCGGAACGGCAGCAGCTTCGCGTTCGAGGGCATGATGTGGTCGGTCGTGATGTTGTCGCCGAGCCGCGCGAGCACGATTCCGGACACGGTGTCCGGCAGCGCGGAATTCGTCGGGAACGGCTTGATGTTCGGGCCGCGCACGACCTCGACCTCGCCCCCGTCCGGCGCCGGGGGCACGATCATGTTGTCGTTGATCAAAAATCGCTCGACGGATACATTCTCCACCGCGACGCCGGAGGCCGTCGGGTCGACCAAGTATCCCGCAAGCGCGGAGACCGCCGCGGTCTCGGGGCTGACGAGGTAGACGCTCGCGGACTTCGTGCCGCTGCGGCCGGGGAAGTTGCGGTTGAACGTCCGAAGCGACACCGCGTCCGTCGCCGGGGCCTGGCCCATGCCGATGCAGGGCCCGCACGCGGACTCGAGTATCCGCGCGCCGGCCGCGATCATTGTCGCGAGCGCGCCGTTTTTCGCGAGCATCGCGAGCACCTGCCGCGAGCCGGGCGCGATGACGAGGCTGACGCCCTCGCGGACGGTCTTGCCCTCGAGGATCGCGGCGACCTTCATCATGTCCGCGAACGAGGAGTTCGTGCAGCTGCCGATCGCAACCTGATCGACCTTGAGCCCCGCGAGCGCCGACACCGTTTCCACATTGTCCGGGCTGTGCGGCTTCGCGGCCAAGGGCGAAAGCAGCGAGAGGTCGATCTCGATCTCCTCGTCGTACTTCGCGTCCGGGTCGGGCGCGAGGAATTTGAAGTCCGAGAGCCTGCCCTGCGCGCGGAAGAACCGCTCGGTCACCTCGTCGGACGGGAACACCGAGGTTGTCGCGCCGAGCTCCGCGCCCATGTTCGCGATCGTCGCGCGCTCGGGCACGGTCAGCGTCGAGACGCCCGGACCGGTATATTCCATGACCTTGCCGACGCCGCCCTTGACGGTGAGCCTGCGGAGCACCTCGAGGATCGCGTCCTTCGCCGAGACCATCGGCCGGAGCGACCCGACGAGGTTCACTTTGCACACCCTCGGCATCCTGAGGTAGTACTCCCCGCCGCCCATCGCGACCGCGACGTCGAGCCCGCCCGCGCCGATCGCGAACATGCCGACGCCGCCCGCGGTCGGCGTGTGGCTGTCGGAGCCGAGCAGCGTCTCGCCGGGCACCGAGAACCGCTCGAGATTCACCTGATGGCAGATGCCGTTGCCCGGGCGCGAGAGCCACACGCCGTATTTCGCCGCGACGGTCCGGAGGTAGCGGTGGTCGTCGGCGTTTTCGAAGCTCTCCTGGAGCATGTTGTGGTCGATGTAGGCGACGCTTCGCTTCGTGCGGACGCGCGGGATGCCCAGCGCCTCGAACTGGAGGTAGGCCATCGTGCCCGTCGAGTCCTGCGTGAGCGTCTGATCGATCCGGATTGCGATCTGCTCGCCGGCGATCATCTCCCCCGATACGAGGTGCGCGGCGATCAGCTTTTCTGTAAGGTTCATATCGCTCTTACCCCTGCTTCCAAATTCCGAGCGCCTCGCCGACCGCGCAGAGCTCGTCGTTTCCGATCGCCGTCTGCCGCCCGGCGGCGTACTGCTCGTCGACCCAATTCTTGAGCTTTGCGACGCGCTCGTCCTTTTTGTCGATCTTCTCGCCCTGAAGCTGCGCGGAGAGCCAGACGGCGATGCCCGCGGTGCCGGAGGTGTTCGAGATCGCGACCATCGGCGGCCGGTTCAAAATCTTCGCGGTGTCGAAGATGTTGTAGATTTCCTCGTCCTTGAGCAGCCCGTCCGCGTGGATGCCCGCGCGCGTGACGTTGAAGTCGCGCCCGACGAACGGCGTCTTGTCCGGGATGCGGTAGCCGAGCTCGCGCTCGAAGTACTTCGCGATGTCGTCGATCGCGGTCGTGTCCATGCCGTCGAGCGTGCCGCGCAGCTGCGCGTACTCGATGACCATCGCCTCGAGCGGCGTGTTGCCCGTGCGCTCGCCGACGCCGAGCAGCGCGCAGTTCACCGCGGACGCGCCGTAGAGCCACGCGAACGTGGAGTTCGTGACCGCCTTGTAGAAGTCGTTGTGGCCGTGCCACTCGAGCAGCTCCGACGGGAAGCCGCCGTAGACGTTCAGGCCGTAGATGATGCCGGAGACGCTTCGGGGCATCGAGGCTCCCGGATAGGGCACGCCGTAGCCCATCGTGTCGCAGGCGCGAATCTTGATCGGCGTCCCGACCTTTTCCATCAGAAGCGACAATTGGTAGGCGAACGGCACGACGAAGCCGTAGAAGTCCGCGCGCGTGATGTCCTCCAGGTGGCAGCGGGGGTTGATGCCCGCGTCGAGCGCGTCCTTGACGATGCCCAGGTACTGGTCCATCGCCTGCTTGCGCGTCAGCTTGAGCTTTCGGAAGATGTGGTAGTCGGAGCAGGACACGAGTATGCCGCACTCGCGCATCTTCATGTCGTTGGCGAGCTTGAAGTCCTGCTTCGTCGCGCGAATCCAGCCGGTGATCTCGGGGAAGTCGTAGCCCAACTCCCGGCAGAGCTCGATCGCCCGGCGGTCGCTCTCGGAATAGAGGAAGAACTCGCACTGGCGGACGATGCCCTTCGGCCCGCCGAGCCTGTGCAAGAGCTTATAGAGGTCGCGGATCTGCTCCGGCGAATAGGGGGTGTAGCCCTGCTGCCCGTCGCGGAACGTCGTGTCCGTGATCCAGATGTTGTCCGGCGGGTTCATCGGCGTCAGGCGCTGGTTGAACGTGCACTTGGGGATTTCCCCATAGGAGAACATGTCCCGATAGAGCTGCGGCTCCTCGACGTCCTGCAGCTGATATTTGTACTCGCGCTCCATGAGAAGGTTCCGCTTTTTGTTGTATTCGATCATTTTGGCAACCTCCCGCAGTTATTTCGGCTATCATACACCGAAGAACTCGGCAATGTCAAGGCTCAAACCCCGAAAAACCGCATTAAGAATTGGCTGATTTTGCAAAATAACCTAAAATCAACGTTGACAGAGAGGTTTTTGAAAGATTTGCGTTTTTTGCTTGCAGTTTTTGAGAGGGTTGGAGAGGGGTCGGCGGGAGGACGGCCGAAGCGCCGCGGCAGGGCGGCCCCGCCTTCGGATCGTATGCGTTCTTTCAACCGGCCGCGGCGGATGCGCGGGCCGGGCACACGATCGCGGACAATGGAAATCGGGAACCCTGCGCGGACTTCACTGCGCGGGGTTCCCGATCCGTCCCGGATGGATTTTTCCGCGCGGTTCCGCGAATGCTCTTGATCAGGCGTCCACGTCGTCGAGCGTCATCGAGCAGCAGGGCTTCTGGCCCTGATCCTTCATATAGCGGATGCCCCACTCGTACATCGCGACCAGTATCGGCTGGAGG
>MWAC01000263.1 GCA_002068815.1 Firmicutes bacterium ADurb.Bin467
TGCGGCTCGAGGCGCTCACGACGCGCGGCGGGCTCCATGCCCTCTCGCTCGAGGTGCGCGCGGGCGAGATTCTGGGGATCGCCGCGCTGACGGGCGATCAGCGGATGTGGCTTCCGAACGCGCTGTACGGGCTCGACGAGGTGATTTCGGGCGAAATCCGGCTGCACGGCCAGAGGATGCGCATCCCGGACCCGGCGGCGGCCGTGCGGCTGGGCATCGGGTACCTGTCGGAGGACCGCGTCGCGTGGGGGCTGCAGTCGGGCTTCGCGGTGCCGGAGAACATCACGCTCTCGAACCTCGGAAAGATCCGCGTGCGGGGGCTGCTCAGGCGCCGCGAGGAGCTGCGCGTCGCGCGCGGGTACGTGCGAAGGTTCAACATCCGCGTGCGCTCTCTGAGCGACAAGGTCTCGACGCTCTCGACCGGGAACCAGCAGAAGGTGCTTTTGTCCCGCTGGCTGTTCTCGAACTGCCGCATATTGATCCTCGAGGAGCCCACGAAGAACATCGACGGCCCGTCCCGCAACGAAATCTACAACTTCATGAACGCGTATGTGCAGCGCGGCGGGACGCTGCTGATCGCCTCCTCGGACATCGACGAGATGGTCGGCATGTGCGACCGCGTGCTCGCGTTCCGCGCCGGCGCGCCCCGCGTGTTTGCGCGCCCGGAGATGACGAAAAGCGCGGTGTTTTCCTACATCGCCGGGAAGCCGCAGCGGGACTAGCTGTCCAAAACAAACGACTTGTCCGAAATAAACCAATGTCGGGGCCCGTATTGACAACCACGCGCGCAGTTGATACAATTCAAAAAAGAGCAAAAACGATCAAAATGCTTGATCGTAAATGGTCGGGTTTGCCGGGACTGCGCGAATTTGTTTGCCGAAGGGCAATCAAAAATATGGAGAGGGGTATTGGACATGAAGAAACTCTTGACGGTTCTGCTGGCCGCGATTTTCCTGCTCGCGGTCGCCGCTCCGGCGCTCGCGGAGACGGCTCCGATTCGCGTCGGGTTCGCCAACATCAACGAGAAGGGCTCCTTTGGCAAGATGGTGCTGCAGAACATGAAGAAGGTGGCCGCGGAGCGCGGCTACGAGATCATCTGCGTCGACAACAACTCCGACGGCGCGACGGCCGTCCAGAACGCCGACACGCTGATCTCGATGGACATCGACATCATGATCGAGTTCAACGTCGACCAGTCGGTCGCGCCGGTCATCATGGAGAAGTTCAACGCGGCGAGCATCCCGGTCATCGCGATCGACATCGCGCACGAGGGCGCGACCTTCTTCGGCGCGGACAACGCGTTCGCGGGCACGCTCGCCGGCGAGACCGCGGGCGATTGGGTCAACAAGAACTGGGGCGGCGAGATCGAGTACGTCGTGCTCATCGTGCAGCCGGTCTCCGGCCCCGCGGTCGCGCCGCGCGTGAAGATGTTCCCCGAGGGAATCCGCAACAAGGGCATCGCGTTTGAGGACAGCCAGATCGTCGAGATCGACGGCCAGAACGACGCGCAGTTCACGCAGGCGCGCTTCGCGGACTTCCTGCTCGCGCATCCGGACGCCAAGAAGATCGCCGTCGCGACGATCAACGACGTCGCCGCCAGCGGCGTCTACGCAGCCGCCGAGACCGCCGGCCGCGCCGAGAACATCGTGCTCGTCAGCCAGAACTGCACCGCGGACTTCGTGGAGCCCATGTACGCCGTCGAGGGAAAGACGAACTGGATCGCCTCGATCGCCTACTTCCCGAACCGCTACGGCGAGTTCGTGTTCAACATCGTCGACAAGCTCGTCGCGGGCGAGACGCTCGAGCCCGCCTACTACATCGACCACATCGCCATCACCTGGGACAACATCAAGGAGTGGTATCCGATCGACAACCTGCCGTGGGCGGGGCTGTAGAGCCGGAACAGGATTCATGGCGCCGGTCGGTTTCCCAAAGCCGGCCGGCGCGCCTTTCAACAGCGGATTCAGGAGGTGAAGGCCGATGGCGCCGAATCAGGGAGCGGGCGAAGTGGTGCTGCGCGCCACGGGCATTTCCAAGGGATTTCCGGGCGTCAAGGCGCTCACCGACGTCGACCTCGAGGTCCGGCGCGGCGAGGTCGTGGCGCTGCTCGGCGAAAACGGCGCCGGCAAGTCGACGCTCATCAAGATCCTCTCGGGCGTGTACTCGCTCGACAAGGGCGAGATCGAGCTCGAGGGGAAGCGCGTGAAGTTCGACCTCCCCTCCGAGGCGAAGGCCGCCGGAATCGGCATCATCCATCAGGAATTGAACTACGTCGCCACGGTGTCCGTGGCGGAGAACATATACATGGGCGACATCCCGAAAAAGGGGCTCGTGATCGACTACCGGCGCATGTACCGGGGCGCGCGGGAGATCATGGCGAAGATCGGCGTCGACATCGACCCGAAGATGCCGATCGGCCGCTGCACGGTCGCGCAGAAGCAATTGATCGAGATCGCGAAGGTCATCGCGAACGACGTCAAGGTGCTGATCATGGACGAGCCGACGAGCGCGCTGAACGACGTCGAGACCGAGAACCTGTTTCGGTTCATTGGGCAGGCGAAGTCGATGGGCATCGCGATCATCTACATCTCGCACAAGCTCGACGAGATTTTCCGCATCGCCGACCGCGTGGTGGTGCTGCGCGACGGCTGCGTGACCGGCCGGCTCGACGCAAAGACCGCGACGCGCGAGGCGCTGATCCGCACGATGGTCGGCCGCGACCTGACCGACATGTACCCGAAGACGCCGGGCGCGCCGAAGGGCGTCGCGATCGAGGTCAGGGATTTGACGAACGACGCGCTCTTCGGCGTCAGCTTCGCCGCCCGCAAGGGCGAGATATTCGGCGTATACGGGCTGCTCGGCTCCGGGCACCAGGACTTGGGCGCGGCGATCTTCGGGCAGACGATCGTCCGAAGCGGCGAGATATGGATCGACGGCAAAAGGGTCAAGATAAACGATCCGCTCGACGCGCTGAAAAACGGCGTCGCCTACGTGCCGGCCGAGCGCAAGACCGAGGGGCTCGTGCTCAACAACACGGTGCGCGTGAACATGCTCTCGGCGTTCTACGCGAAGAACAGCCGCCGGCGGTTTACGAACAAGCGGTTCGAGGCCGGGATCACCGACAAGTGGATCAAAAACCTCTCGATCAAGACGCCCTCCGGCGAGACGAGGGTCGAGTCGCTCTCCGGCGGCAACCAGCAGAAGGTCGTGCTGTCGAAGTGCCTCGAACTGGAGCCCGAGGTCATGATCCTCAACGAGCCGACGCGCGGCATAGATGTCGGCGCGAAGGCCGAGATCTACCGGATACTCGACGATTTGTGCCGGAAGGGCAAGTGCGTCATCATGATCACGTCCGAGATGCCGGAGCTCCTGACGATGTCCGACCGGATCATGGTCATGCACGCGGGCCGGATCGGCGGCTTTCTCGAGGCCAGGGGCGCGACGCAGGAAGACGTGCTGAAATACGCGATAGGAGGCTGACACCATGGCTCAGAATTCGAACACACCCGCGCGCTCGAGGCTGCGCCGGGCGCTCACGACCGGGGACGCCTCCTCGCTGATCACGGTATCGACGGCGCTTGTCGTGCTGCTCACGTTCTTCTCGCTCGCCTCGCCGTATTTCTTCAAGCCGACGGTGTTTCTGAACATCGGCATGTACGCGGCGATTGTCGGGACGCTCGCGTGCTCGATGACGTTCATCAACGTGTCCGGAAACATCGACATCTCCGGCGGCTCGCAGATCGCGGTCGTCGGCATGATCGCGGCGGTGCTGATCCGAAGCGGGGACGTGCCGTGGTGGGTCGGCATGATCGGAGGCATTTTGACGGGCTCCATGTGCGGCATGCTGAACGGCTTCTTCATCACCGTGTTCAAGTTAAACGCGTTCATCACGACGATCGCCAGCATGCAGATGCTGCGCGGCATCGCGTATCTGATCTCGAACGGCCAGACGCTCGTCATCTCCGACCAGCACTTCAAGTTCATCGGCCGCGGCTATCTGGGCCCGATACCGTTCACGCTCGTCGTCTTGATCGTATTCTACATCATCTTCTACTTCGTTTCGCGCTACACGGTGTTCGGGCGCACGATCTACATGATCGGCGGCAACCCGCAGGCGAGCTTCCTGTCCGGCATCAAGGTGCAGCGCACGAAGTTCATACTCTACGTGATCAACGGCACGATGGCCGGGTTCGCGGGCGTGATGCTCGCGTCGCAGTCCGGCGCGGGGCTCCCGATGGCCGCGCCGAACGCGAACATGCAGGCGCTCTCGGCGGTCATCCTGGGCGGCGCGGGGCTGTCCGGCGGCCGCGGCACGATCGGCGGCACGTTCATCGGCGTCATGGTGCTGTGCACGCTGAACACCGGCATGACGATGCTCTCGATCTCGTCGTTCTGGCAGGACGTGATCGTGGGCCTCGTGCTCCTGATCTCTGTGTCGATCGACGCGATCAAGAGCGGCGGGCTGAAGAGGAAGATATGATGGAGCGGCGCAGCTTCGTGCTGGCCTTGAAGCCCGGCATGAAGGACGAGTACGTCCGCAGGCACGACAGCCTCTGGCCGGAGATGGCGCAGATGCTCAAGGACGCCGGCATACGCAACTACTCGATCTGGTGGTACCGCGACCGTTTGTTCGGCTACTACGAGTGCGAGGACCTCGCGCGGGCGGACGCGTTCAAGGCGCAAAGCCCCGTGCAGAGGCGGTGG
>MWAC01000264.1 GCA_002068815.1 Firmicutes bacterium ADurb.Bin467
CGCGCGCCGCCGCCGAACGACAGGAAATACGTGCGCAGCCCCGTCCGGGGGTTGTGGTAGCCGTCGTTCGATTTTCCCCCGAAGTAGTTTTCGTAGAACGCGCGCAGGGCCTCCAGATCGCGCGCGTAGACGGCGACGTGTTCAATCGTCATACTCACATCTCCTTGCGGAACACTTCCGAGAAATACGCCAGCGCGAGCACGATGTACAGCGCGCCGAACACATAGGGCATGAACATCTCGCGGAACGGGTGCACGCGCTTGAACATGTCGGTCATCATCAGCATCTCGAACAGATACGCGCCCGCGCCGAGCACGTAGGCGGCGCCGCGCAGCAAAAACACCGCTTGCTCGCTGCCGAGCATATGCACCGGCAGCAGCGACGCGAGGAACAAAAGCGCCGCCGCGGCGACGAGGATGTTGCGCCATAGAAGTATCTTTTCCTCGCCGACCTCCGGCTTCTTCGCCATGCGGTATCGCTTGACGGCGGTCAGCTTGAAGCTCTGGCGCGGGATGCACGCGACGTGTTCCCTCTCCGGGTGATGGTGCGCGCGGTCCGGGTGCGGCAGGTTTACGTGGATTTGATGCGGGCGATTCAATGCGCTCGTTCCTTTCCAGGTGATGATGATGCGTTGCCAAGACCTCCTCCCCGCGGGAAGGAGGCCTTCTTGCGCCTGTTCCTACTTGTACTTCGGGCGCGCCGTGTAGTGCGTGTGCAGTATCTCGTGCGCCTTGTGCGAGTTCGGCTTCTCGAAATACTCGTCGTAAAGCTTCTGGACGGCCAGGCTCTCGTGCGACTTGCGGACGGGCTTCGCGGCGTCCTCGTCGTAGATCGCCTTCGCGCGCAGCACCAGCGGGTTGTTCTTCTCGCGCTCGGTCGGGGAGACGAGCGGCTGGCCGCCGCCGTTGATGCAGCCGCCGGGGCAGCCCATGACCTCGATGAACGTGTAGCTCTTCTCGCCCGACTTGACCGCGTCGAGCAATTTCGACGCCGCGCCGGTCGAGCTCGCGACCGCGACCTTGAGCTCGAGGCCGTCGAGGTCGTAGGTCGCCTCCTTGACGCCCTTCATGCCGCGCACGTCGAGGAAATCGAGCTTTTCGAGCTTCTTTCCGGTGATGACCTCGTACGCGGTCCGAAGCGCCGCCTCCATGACGCCGCCGGAGACGCCGAAGATGACCGCCGCGCCGGTCGATTCGCCGAGCATGTCGTCGAAGTCGCCCTCGGGCAGGTTTGCGAAGTCTATGCCGGCGAGCTTGATCATCCTGGCGAGCTCGCGCGTCGTGATGACGATATCGACGTCGGCGAGCCCGTTGTGGCCCAGCTCGGGCCGATCGGCCTCGAACTTCTTCGCGGTGCAGGGCATGACCGACACGACGACGATGTCCTTCGGGTCGATCCCATACTTCTCCGCGTAGTAGCTCTTGATGACCGCGCCCTCCATCTCGTGCGGCGACTTGCAGCTCGAGAGGTTCGGCAGGAATTCCGGATACGCGTGCTCGCAGAACTTGATCCAGCCGGGCGAGCAGGAGGTGATCATCGGGAGCACGCCGCCGCTCTTCACGCGGTCGACGAGCTCGTTCGCCTCCTCCAGGATCGTGAGGTCGGCGGCGAAGTTCGTGTCGTACACCTTGTCGAAGCCGAGCCTGCGAAGCGCGGTCGCCATCTTGCCGGTGACGGAGGTGCCCATCGGGATTCCGAACTCCTCGCCGAGCGCGGCGCGCACCGCCGGGGCCGGCTGCACGACGACGTGCTTCTTCGGGTCCGCGAGCGCGGCGAACACCTTGTCGGTGTCGTCCTTCTCGGTAAGCGCCCCGGTCGGGCACACGGCGATGCACTGGCCGCAGTTGATGCAGGCGGTGTCGGAAAGCGGGTCGCCCCACGCGCACGAGATCTGCGTGTGGAAGCCGCGCTTGACGGGGCCGATGACGCCGACGTTCTGCACCTTCTGGCAGACGGCCGTGCAGCGGCGGCAGAGGATGCACTTCGCGTTGTTGCGCACGATCGACGGCGAGAGGTCGTCGATGTGCGTCTCGGTCATGCTGCCCGCGTAGCGGTTTTCGTCGTCGACGCCGTACTCGCGGCACAGGCTCTGCAATTCGCAGTTTGTCGAACGGACGCACGACAGGCACTTCTTGTCGTGGTTCGAGAGCAGGAGCTCCAGGTTCATCTTGCGGGCGTCGCGCACGGCCGGGGTGTTCGTCTTTACGTTCATCCCCTCGGCGGCGGGCAGCACGCACGCGGCCTGCAGCGCGCGCGCGCCGGTGTCGACGACGCACAGGCGGCATGCGCCGATCTCGTTCAGGTCCTTGATATAGCACATGGTCGGGATGCGGATGCCCGCGCCTTTCGCGGCCTCGAGCACGGTCGTTCCGGCCGGGACGCTTACCTTAACGCCGTCAATGGTCAGCGTAATGTTATTCACGATGGCTACCTCCTTGCTCACTTCTTGGAGATGGCGCCGAACTTGCACTTCTCCATGCACGCTCCGCACTTGATGCACTTCTTCTGGTCGATCAGGTGCGCCTCCTTGACCTTGCCGGAGATGGCGCCGGTCGGACAGACGCGAGCGCACAGCGTGCAGCCCTTGCACTTCGCCGGATCGATCAGGTAGCTCAGGAGCTTCTTGCAGATCCCCGCCGGGCAACGCTTCTCGTAGATGTGCGCCTCGTACTCGTTGCGGAACTGCTTGATCGTGGAGAGCACCGGGTTCGGGGCCGTCTGGCCGAGGCCGCACAGCGCCGTCGCCTTGATGTTCGAGGCCAGGTTTTCGAGCCGCTCGAGGTCGCCGTCCTCGCCCTTGCCGTCGCAGATGCGGTTGAGTATCTCGAGCATGCGGCGGGTGCCGATGCGGCACGGGGTGCACTTGCCGCAGGATTCATCGACGGTGAAGTCGAGGAAGAAGCGGGCGATGTCCACCATGCAGTTGTCCTCGTCCATGACGATCATGCCGCCGGAGCCCATCATCGAGCCGGCCGCGATGAGGTTGTCGTAGTCGACGGGCGTGTCGAGCATGTGCGTGGGCAGGCAGCCGCCGGACGGACCGCCGGTCTGCACGGCCTTGAACGCCTTGCCGCCCGGGATGCCGCCGCCGATCTCATAGATCATCTCGCCCAGCTGCACGCCGATCGGCACCTCCACCAGGCCTGAGTGACGGATGGCACCGCCGAGCGCGAACACCTTGGTGCCCTTGCTCTTCTCGGTGCCCGTGCTCGCGAACCACTCGGCGCCTTTGAGGATGATGGGCGCCACATTGGCGTAGGTCTCGACGTTGTTGAGCACGCTCGGTTTGCCCCA
>MWAC01000265.1 GCA_002068815.1 Firmicutes bacterium ADurb.Bin467
ACCACGTTTTCTCTCAGGTTTATCAGTTAGTATCCCTTTTCGCCCTTTGTTCGTGCCTAACTGTCTGGCCGCATCTTCTAGCGCCTTTATGGCTTCTGCCTCTCCTTGCGCCTCCTTGTACTGCCTGCGGCGTTCGGCGAAGCGGTCATATTCATTTTTGGCAAAATTCTCCGCTTCCTGCTTACTGACCTTTCCGGCATCCGGCAGCACCTGGCGCTCATTGAATTTCAGGAACTCATCAAGCTTTCGTTCCCAGTCTTTCATGAATATCTGCTTGCGACGTTGAGCCTGATCTTCGGCATAATCCAGCCACATGACGACGATCCGGTTCAGTCCATCAATTTCTTCTTCATGGAGATAATTTTTGGCGATGGTCACATCCGTTTTGCGAACTTCATCTGCTTTCCAGCTTGTGAGCCCCATGTTGGGTAGGTTGGAATCAGCGCGCCGTCTGATCAATTCCGCTGCCGTCATGCCGGTCGCAGCAAAGTGCAACTTGTTCTGGATGACGCTGAAGAATTTGTTTGTTTCAGGCTCGGAGGGGTTGTAATCGCCCGCCATCGCGAAGATTTCTTTCACCCGCAGGTACATCCGCCTTTCACTCGCGCGGATGTCGCGTATCGTCGGCGTCATTTGCACAGGTACCCGCCGTCGACCGGGATCAGCGCGCCGTTCAGGTAGTCGGACGCGGAAGAGGCGAGGAACAGCACCGGCCCCTTGAGGTCCGCGGGCGTCCCCCAGCGGCCGGCGGGGATGCGCGGCGTCGTCTCGTCCTTGCGCGCCTGCGACATGTTCGCGCACATCTCGGTGTCCATGTAGCCCGGGCAGATCGCGTTGATGTTGATATTGCGCCCCGCGCAGTCGACGGCGAGGCTGCGCGTCAACTGGCTGACCGCGCCCTTCGTCGCCGTATAGGCCGGAACGGTCGTGCCGCCGAACCACGTGACCATCGAGCCGATGTTGATGATCTTGCCGCCGGTCGGCTGTTGGAGCATCACCTTCAGCGCGCGCTGTATGATGAAGAACACGTGGTTCAGGTTCACGTTGAGGACGAAGTCCCACTCGTCGGCCGGGAACTCCTCCGGCAGGTGCCTGCGCTGCACGCCTGCGGCGGGGATCAAGACGTCGAGCCTGCCCCCGAGAATCTCCAGAGCCTCGTCGAACATGCGGTTGAGGTCTTGCCGGTCGGCGAGGTTGCCGCTGACCGCGTGCGCCTCGTAGCCCATCTCCCGGTACTCGCGGCAGACGCTTTCGAGCTTTTCCCTCTGGACGTCCATCAGCACGACCTTGCAGCCGTTCTCGAGCAGCGCCTCGGCCATGCCGCGCGACAGCCCCTGCGCGCCGCCGGTCACGATCGCGCGCTTGCCGGCGACGTCGAACAGTTGACTTGTAGCCATAAAAACTCCTTTCAGTCGAACCGAAGCGCGACCTTGCACTCCAACTCCGGGTGTTCGAGCAGCCGCGCGATCGCCTTTTCGACCTCGGAAAAGCGGAACGCGCTCGTGAGCATCCCGGCGGGCGTCAGGCTCCCGTCCTCGAAGCCCAAGATGACCTCGGGGAAGCGGTGGTTGTTGAGCCGCGAGCCGCGCACGTCGAGCTCCTTCTTCGTGAGCTCGACCATCGCGATCTGCGAGGGCCGGCTCAAAAGCCCCAGCGTGACGACGCGCCCGGCCTGAGACGCGACCGCGACCGACTGCTCGAACGACGCGGTCGAGCACACCGAGTCGACGACGACCGGCATGCCCTCGCCGCCGGTGAATCTGTCGATTTCGCGGTCGAGGTCGCCCGTCGATACGTTGACGGTCACGTCCGCGCCCATCGACTTCGCGCGATCGAGGCGGCTGTCGAAGATGTCGGTGATCAGGACCTCCGCGCCGCGCGATTTTGCGACCTGCGTGATGCTCACGCCGATCGGCCCCGCGCCCATCACGAGCACCCTGTCGCCCGCGTGGATGTCCGCGCGGTGGTTGACCTGCGCGCCGATGCTGTACGGCTCGACGAGCGAGATCAGGCCCTTGTCGACCCTCGCGGTGTCGATCCTGTACGCGGCGGACGCGGGGGCGACGACGTACTCGGCAAAGCCGCCGTCGCGGTGGACGCCGGTGACCTCGACGCTTTTGCAGACGTTCGGCCTTCCGACCGAGCACGCGTAGCAATGCCCGCACGCGCGCACAGGATCGACGGCGACGACATCCCCGACGGATAGATTCGCCACGCCCGCCCCGATTTCCTCCACAACGCCGCCGTATTCATGGCCGATAATCCTCGGATAGGTCGCGAGCGCGTTCGTCCCGCGGTAGATGCCGATGTCCGAGCCGCAGATGCTGCCGCACAACACGCGGATCAGCACGTCGGCATTGTTTTGAATCTCCGGCTTCGGCACGTCGGCGATCCGGATTTCGAGCGGTCTTTCAACGATAACAGCTTTCATCGGTGTTCCCCTTGTAAAAAGTTTTCAGGACGCGCCCAGATAGATGCGCTTGATGTCCTCGTTGTTCATCAGGTTTTCGCAGGTGTCGTGAATCACGATGCTGCCCGTCTGCATGACGTAGCCGCGCTTGGCGGTCGCGAGTGCGATCTTCGAGTTCTGCTCGACGAACAGTATCGTCGTCCCCTCGCGGTTGATGTCGTTGATCGCGACGAAGATCTCCTTGACGATCAAGGGCGCCAATCCCATCGACGGCTCGTCGAGCAGCAACAGCTTCGGCCGCCCCATCAGCGCGCGCCCGATCGCGAGCATCTGCTGCTCGCCGCCGGAGAGCGTGCCCGCGAGCTGCGACCTGCGCTCCTCGAGCCGGGGGAACCTGCGGTAGACGTCCCGGATGTCCTCGCGTATCTTCGCCATGTCCTTGCGCAGGTACGCGCCGGTCTTGAGGTTTTCCTCGACGGTCAGCTTCGAAAACACGTGCCGCCCCTCGAGCGCCTGCAAGATGCCCATGGCCGCGACCTTGTCGCCGGTCTTTCCCTGTATCTCCTGTCCCTTGAACAGGATTTTGCCGCGGACGCCGCGCGCGCGGGTGAGCCCGGAGATCGTCTGCAAGGTCGTCGTCTTTCCCGAGCCGTTCGCGCCGATCAGCGTCACCATCTCGCCCTCGTCGACGTGGAGGTCGATCCCCTTGACCGAGTGGATGTTGCCGTAGTAGTAGTGAAAATCCACGAGCTGCAATAGCGCCATCTCACTCACCTCCCAGGTACGCCTGAATGACGTCGGGGTTGTTCTGGATTTCCGAGGGCGTGCCCTTCGCGAGCAGCTTCCCCTCGCTCAATACGTTCAGGTAGTGGCAGATGCCCATCACGAGCTTCATGTCGTGCTCGACCATGAGCACCGTCACGCCGAGCTCGAGTATCCGCTTGAGAAGCTCGTCGAGCTCCTCCTTCTCCTTCGAGTTCATGCCGGCGGCGGGCTCGTCGAGCAAAATGAGCTTGGGCGTCGACGCGAGGCTCCGCGCGATCTCGAGCAGCCGCTGCTTTCCGTAGGAGAGCGACCCCGCCGGGTCGAGCGCGTGGTCCTGCAGATCGACGAATTTCAGCCACTCGTACGCGCGCTCGTAGGCCGCCTTCTCCTCCCTGCGCTGCGAAGGCGTGCGGAACATGTCCGAGAGATAGCCGGACTTCAGCCGCGGGTGCATGCCGACGAGCACGTTTTCGAGCACGTTCATCTTCTTGAACAGGTTGATGATCTGGTACGTGCGCGAGATGCCGGCGCGGTTGACCTGATAGGGCTTTTTGCCCTCGATGTGGTTTCCCTCGAAGATCACGGAGCCGCTGTTGGGCCTGTAGACGCCGCTGATGCAGTTGAAAAACGTCGTCTTGCCCGCGCCGTTCGGCCCGATCAGCCCGGTGATCCTGTGCGCCTCGACGTGCACGCTCACCTGGTTGACCGCGGTCAGCCCGCCGAATTTAACGGTTACTTTGTCCGTCGTCAGCATGCGCCCGCACCTCCCCGCCGCTTTCCGAGCCTGCCCGCGAGCAGGTTCCAGACGTTTTTGAAGCCGCCGAACAGCCCGCCGGGCAGCGCGACGATGACGATCAGGAGCAGGATGCCGTAGACGAAGCCCTGGTAGTCCTGCAATACGCGCAGCGACTCGATCAGAAGCTCGACCGAGATCACGCCCAATATCGGCCCGGTCAAAGAGCCCGTGCCGCCGAACAGCAGCATCGTCAGAAACAGCACCGACTGCTTGCGCAAGAACGTGTCGGGGTGGACGTAGCCGACCAGGTGGATGTACATCGCGCCGGCGAACGCCGTGTAGAACGCGCTCGTCGCGAACGCCATGACCTTGTACTTGCGGACGTTGATGCCCATGCCGTTCGCCGCGTGCGAGTTCTCGCGGATCGCGGTGAACGCGCGCCCGGTCTTCGAGTGCACGAGGAAGTACTTCGCGGTCAGGAACACGATCACGCACGCGAGCCCGAAGTAGTACCAGAGCCTGTACGTCGAGAACTCGAACCCGAAGATCGAGAGGCGCGCCGAGAAGATGCCGTTGAAGTCCTTCGTGATGCCGCCGGGCGAGTGCACGATGAACTGGTAGACGATCTCGCCGAACGCGACGGTCGCGAGCGACAGGAAGTGGAACACCAGTTTCGACGCCGGGATCGCGAGCACCGCGCCGACCAAGGCCGCGAGCGTCGCCGCGACGAACATCGTAAAGAGGATCGGCAGGCCGAAGTTGTTGTGCAGGATCGCCGAGCCGTACGCGCCGATCGCGTAGAACGCCGCGTGGCCGAGCGAAATCTGGCCGCAGTAGCCGAACAGTATGTCCAACCCCGACACCGCGACGACGTAGAGCTGTATGATACAAGCCAGCATGAGCGGATACTCGGCGCCGCGGACGTAGAGCGGCATGCCCAGCGCCAAGAGGATCGCGATCGGCGCGATCAGCTTTTTCCCGAGGCTGTTGTTTGCAAGCGATTTTTGCATTTCTGTATCCCTCCTCAATCGTCCTGGATCGCCCGCTCGTTGAACAGGCCGGTGGGCTTCAAGAACAGGAACGTGATCAGGAGGATGTAGGCGATCAGGTTTTTGTAGGTCGAGGAGATATAGCCGGTGACGAACACCTCGGCGAGGCCGAGCAGGATTCCGCCGACCATCGCGCCGTACATGTTTCCGTAGCCGCCGATGACCGCGCCGGAGAAGCCCTTGCTGCCGATCATCGAGCCCAACAGCGCGTACACGCCGTACATCGGCCCGATCAGCATGCCGGCGATCGCGGCGAGGCCCGCGGACAGGCCCCAGGTGATGCCCGTGCTCATCGAGACGTTGATGCCGCACGAGTAGGCCGCGGTCGGGTCCATCGCGGCCGCGCGCATCGCGGTTCCGAAGCGCGTCCGGGTCATGAAGAAGTGGAGCAGCACCATGCACACGAGCGACGCGCCGACGCACAGAAGCGCCTCCGGCTGCACCGACACCGACAGCACCTTCACGCTCGACTTCGAAAAGACCGACGGGAAGTACTGCGTGATCGAGCCCCAGCCGAGCTGCACGCCGTTCTGGATGATGTAGGAGATCGCGATCGTCGCGAGCACGACGTAGATGGGCAGCACGTTCTTGTTCAGCAGCACGCGTATAACGCCCTTTTCGAGCAGCATCCCGAACGCGAACGCGCACAGGACCGTCAGAATCAGCGACACCACGAACGGCAGCCCCAATATGCGGTAGAAGGTCAGGCCCAGATAGGCGCCCAGCGTCATCACGTCGCCCTGTACAAAGCTCATCAGGCCCGAAGCCTTGTATATCAGGCTGTATCCCAGCGCGATCAGGCTGTAGATGCCGCCCAGCACAAGGCCGGAGATCAACAGGCGCAGAAACATTCTCTTCTCTCCTTTGATGCGTTCGATGGGTGCGGGGCACCTTCCCCGATCGACGCAGGAGAGCATCAGACCTCGGTCTGGATGCTCTCCGTTGCGCCGACCGTCGGGTTCGGGGGTTTACTTCGCGTTGCCGGTCTCGGCGAGGTAGGCCTCGTAGCCGCCCTCCTCGAGCCAGGTCTTGAACAGCACGTTCTTGCCGTTGACGAGGATGAACGAGTTGAACGTGTTGTAGCCCTCGCGGTTGCCGGAGGTGTAGTCAAGCGTTCCGCCGAGGCCTTCGATCACGACCTTGTGGGTCGCTTCGACGAGCGCGTTGCTCTCGTTCGAGCCGGCGATCTTCGAGGCCTCCCACATCACCATCACGGTGTCCCATCCGCGGTAGGCGGAGTCGGTCTTGACCATCTGGCCGTAGGCGTCGAGGTAACGCTGCAGGAATTCCTTCATATAGGGGATGTCGCAGTCGTCGACGGACTTGTAGGTGACGTAGGGGTTCGCGAACGCGATGTAGTTCGAGGCCTCCGCGCCGGCGATCTCGATCTGGGAATCCATGAAGGACTCCTTGTTGAGGATGATGCCGGTGTAGCCGTTCTGACGGAGCTGGCGGACGAGCGGGCCGCCGGTCTCGCCGATGACCGAGATCAGGATGCAGTCCGGGTTCGCGGACATCATCTTCGTGATCTGCGCGGAGTAGTCGGTGTCGCCGGCGTCGTAGCTCTCGCGCGCGACGACCTCGATGCCCATGCCCTTGAACGTCTCCTCAAAGATGTTCGCGGTCGCGAGCGCGGCCTCTTCCTGGCCGTTGAAGATCGCGATCGTCTTGTAGCCGAGGTCCACCATCAGGTTCGCCGCGATCGGCACCGCGAACGCGTTGTTCATCGCCGCGCGGAACACATAGGGCCAGTCCTCCTTCATCCAGGAGGCCGCCGTGCCGCAGCCGAAGTGGTAGATGCCGGCCTCGTTGAAGTACGGGGCGGCCGCGAGCACCTCGCCGGAGTTCATCGAGCCGATGGCGGCGTCGACCTTGTCCTCGGTGATGAGCTTCGTGGCGACCTTCACGGCCTCCTCGGCGGAGCACTGCGTGTCGTACTCGACGAGCTCGACCTTTTGGCCGTTGAAGCCGCCGTTCTGGTTGACGTAGTCGACCGCCAGGCGAACCGCGTTGCGGCACTCGATGCCGTAGGCGGAGTTGCCGCCGGTGATGCCGAAGTAGGTGCCGATCCTGAACGTCTCGCCCTCCGCCATCGCGGGGATGGCCAGCGTTGCGAGCGCGAGGAGCGCCACCAGGACCAACGAGAGAACCTTCTTCATAGACAGATCCATCCTTCCTTGTTTTCGCGCTGTTGATGCGATTTGCGCGCCTCCGGGGCCCGGCGATCGTTTTTCTGATATATCACGGGAATCCCCAAAAAAACACCGCCGACCGGAAAATTGCAGGCAACCTTCGCTCAAACAGCGCCCTTATTTCGCATATTACACCCGTATCGCCAATATGTCAAGCACAAATATAGGGAAAATTTCTAGAAAACCGAAGTGCGCGCTCCGGAACTGGAAAACTGTTGCACTTCAGAGAATATCAGGCAGGGTTTATTTGACACTGTGAAATGCACGAGGGCAAAAAATGGCGCGCGCCGATTCGCGGATGCCGCGCCGTGGGAGGATTTACCGGATGTGGGAGGATATACTAGATATAGAAATAATCGGAATACCGCTCGACGAGCACGTCCATTCGGTTCTGGAATCGCGTGACGTGGCTGCGGATCAGGCTGTGCGCGTCGGTCGGAAGCTGCGAGCGGTACGCGACGGCGCTGAATATCTGCCGGTGCTCCTCATAGCTCTGCCGGTCGATCTCCTCGAACGCGCCCTCGCGCCGGGCGAGGTAGCGCACGCGGTCGAAGTGCGTCAGCATCTTGCGTATCTGCGCGTAGGCGTTGCCGCGGTTCGCCGCGTAGTACAGGAGCATGTGGAAGTCGTCGTCGATCTCGTTGAACTCGTTCAGCGGGTTCCCGGCCGCGAGCACGCGCTGCTGCTCGTTGATGTTGAGCAGCATCCTGTGCATCAGGGATGTCGAGAGGTTGCCCATCGAGATCAAAATCAGCTCCGGCTCGATGCAGGTGCGGATGAACAGGCCGTCGTTGACGCGCGCGAGGTCGATCTTCGAGACCCGCGATTCCTTGCGCGGCAATATGTCGATCAGCGTCTCGTCCCTGAGCCGCATGACCGCCTCGTGCACCGGCGTCCTCGAGATTTCGAGCTCCTCCGCGATGTCCGCCTCGACGATCGGCGTCGACGGGAGCAGATCGAGCTTCATGATCCGGTCCCGGAGCACGCGATAGGCAAAGCTCCCGTAGCTTTCGTTTTCCCGGATGCGGTAGCGCCCGTTTTCGCCGACCATGTCCACACACCCCGTCCATTTCGAACTTGGGTGTATTATAACATCGCCGGCTTTCCGTGTCAAACGGGGGGCGGAGCGTTGACGCCCGGGGCATTTTGGGATACGATGGGGGCAAACAGGCGGGGAGGTGCATGCGGTCTGTTTTGTTATGCGATCCCCGGCCTACGGCAGAAACCCCGTATAGGCGTTCAACCCCTCGTCGGACTGTATGCTCTCGATGCGCCAGAACGCGCCGTCCTCCTCGACGGTCAGCGTCGCGAGGTACGTTCCCGCGGGGCCGGTCGACGTCGCGGTCTCGAACGCGAGCTCGACCTCCGCGCGCGAGTCGCCGAGCGGATTGATCTTGAGGATCTCGTAGCGTTCGACCCATGGGCTCGAGACGCCGGTCACCCAGTTCGGGAACGTCCGGTCGAGGTCGGCGGCGTAGGTCTCCCGCAAATCCTCGTCCATGACCGAGTACTGCAGGGCGGCGCTGCGCTGCCGGAGCCCCTCGGCCCAGACGGTCGCCGCGGCCTCCGGGCCCGCGACGCCGACGGAATCCATCGCCTCCATCAGGAGCTGGCTCCGGACCGAGTAGATGTTTCGCGCGCCGGCGGCCGCGGTCGTGGCCCCGGGCACGAGCCCCGTCGCGCACGCGAGTATCGTGATCCCCCACAGCGCGACCGCAAAAAACGCGCTCCATCGGGCAAGTCCCGTCGGCGGCCTGGACATGTCGCTCCCCGCTTTCCCGTTTTTCTCAAGTATACGCGCCCCTTCGCGCCTTTAGCCCTCATAAGAAGAAGCGACCCGGCAAGCCGGATCGCCCAGATCATCAACAAAGTACTGTTTTCCCCCAGAGATGCATGAAGGGATCGAAGTCCCTTCATTTTCAATCCGCAGGCGGCGGCGTGTACGCCGCCGAGGAGCGGAGCTTGTCTCCGCTTCCTTGCAGGATTTCTGGCCGTGGCGCGACAGCGCCACAAGAAATCCTGAATTCCGAGAAATGCAATCCTGCATTTCTCGGACAGCGTGGCGACTTTGTCGACACGCTGGGCGACCCGGCAAGCCGGATCGCCTCTATTCGCCTTCGGACGTTATCCCATCCCCAGCGCCCTCGGCAGCCACATCGAGATCGCCGGGATGTACGTGACGAACATCAGCCCCGCGACCATCACGCCGTACAGCGGCAGCATGCGCAGGCTCGTGCGCTCGATCGGCGTCTTGCCGACCGCGCAGCCGACGAACAGCGCGGAGCCGACCGGCGGCGTGCACAGCCCGATCGCGAGGTTGTAGATCATGATGATGCCGAAGTGCACAGGGCTCAGCCCGATCGTCGGCCCCGTGACGACCGGCAGGAGGATCGGCGTCATGATCATGATCAGCGGCGCCATGTCCATGAAGCACCCGAGCACGAGCAGCAGCACGTTGATGATCAGCAGCAGCAGGTACTTGTTCGTCGTCACCGTCGTCAGGAACGAGGTCAGCATGTCCGGCACCCGGAGCACCACCATCATGAACGCGAACGCCTTCGCGACCGAGATCAGGGTCAGCACGATCGCGAGCGTCTTGAGCGCGTTTTTGAACACCTGCCCGATGTCCCGGAGCTTCGCCGTGCGGAACACGAAGTAGGTGAGTATGAACGTGTAGATGCAGGCGACGGCGGCCGCCTCGGTCGCGGTGAACACGCCCGCCGCCATGCCGCCCATGATGATGACGAGCGTCATCATCGGCAGAATCGCGTCCACGACGATCCGGAGCCTATGCCCCTTCGCCGCGCCGGTTCCCTTCGGGAAGTTAAACTTCTTTCGCACGAGGAAGCAGTAGAACATGATCAGAAGGCCCATCATGATGCCGGGCAGCGCGCCCGCCAGGAACAGCGAGCCGATCGTGACGCCGCCGCCCGCGGCCAGCGCGTAGATGACCATGTTGTGGCTGGGCGGGATGAGCAGGCCCTGGCACGCGGTGGACACGGTCAGGCCGACCGCGAAGTCC
>MWAC01000266.1 GCA_002068815.1 Firmicutes bacterium ADurb.Bin467
TGCGTCCCAGCCGATCTGCTCGAAGAACGAGAGAAGGCCCGCGGGCGTCGATCCCTGCCCGCTCAGGCAGCCGGCCATCTCGGTGATCTCCGTCTCGTCGTAGCCGGTCTCGCCGAAGTAATCGAGCACCATGAGCACCGCGCCCGGGCCGCAGGTGAACTCGGTCGACTGCTGATAGGTGCGGAAGTGCGGCAGGATCGTGAGCGTATCCGTCGATTCCATGTCGTAGAAGTCCGGGTGCTTGAAGTACGGGGAGTCGGCGATATCGCCGATGTTGCCGTAGCTGCTCGCGCCGCTCAGGCTCGGGTCAATGCCCTCGGGGTAGGGGATCGTTCGGGACTCGCCGAACGCGGTCGCGCCCGACAGCAGCACCGCCAGGCAGAGAAACAGGCAGGGGATTTTCCAGGTCATGTCTCCATCTCTCCTTCGCAATCGTGTCCTTGTCCGCATAGCCCTGCCGGTCAGGCAGGCCGCCGCATAAAAGCAGGACGAAGTATAACACGGATCGCGTGTGTTTGTAAATACCAAACTTAAAGTTTAATATTATGTGTTTGCGAATATTTCATTGCAATCCCGCGATTGACAAACCGATCCGATTTCCCTATAATGGCGGAAAAAAGCGCGGGAGTTTGAAGATGAAGATATTGGTGAGCAACGCGGGGAGTACGTCCCTCAAGTTCAAGCTGTTCGACATGGAAAATGAGAGGGCGCTGTGCGATTCGCGCGTCGAGCGCGTCGGGAGCGCGGGCGCGGCGGCGTTCCAGTATGAAAACCTGGTCACCGGAAAAAAGATCGCGCGCGAGGGGCTGTGCGTCCGGGAATATACGGACGGCATCAACTTGTTTCTTTCTGCCGTCGCGGGCGAGGAGCTCGGCGCCGTGGGGGACATCCGCGAGGTCGAGGCCGTCGGGTTCAAGACGGTCATCGCGCGCGGCTTTTACGGCACGCACGAATTGACGGACGAGGTCATGGCGGCGCTGCACGACGGCGCGCGCATCGCCCCGGCGCACAACATCCCGTACATCGAGGCGATCAACGTATTCAAGAAGCTGCTGCCGGGGGCGAAAATGGTCGGCGCGTTCGAGACGGAGTTTCACCAGACCGTTCCCGTCGGGCGACAGATCTACCCCGTCCCCTACGAATGGTACGAAAAGTACGGCATACGGCGCTACGGCTACCACGGCGCGTCGCACGGCTGGATTGCCGAGGCGATCGCGAAGCTGACCGGCGGCCGCGCGCGGAAGGTGATCTCCTGTCACTTGGGCGGCAGCGGCTCGCTGTGCGCGATCGAGGACGGCAAGAGCGTCGACAGCACCTGCGGCTTCTCATTGCAGAGCGGCATACCGCACGCGTCGCGCGCCGGAGACATCGACCCGTACACGTTCCCCTACCTGCTCGGCGAGGGGCTGACGGAGGCCGAAATCCTCGCGGGCATGGCGAAGCGCGGAGGGCTCCTGGGCGTCTCGGGCACCAGCGGCGATATGCGCGACCTCGAGGCCGCGGCGGATTCCGGCGACGCGTGCGCGAAGCTCGCGATCGACATGTACGTGCACGCGATCGTGAAGAGCATCGGCGCGCTCTACGCCGTGCTCGGCGGGCTCGACGCGCTCGTGTTCACCGGCGGCATCGGCGAGAACTCCGCCCGCGTGCGAAGCGAGGTCTGCGCGCGCGTCCGGCACCTCGGCATTTGGCTCGACGCAGAAAAAAATGCCTCCCGCGGCGCGGCGCGAATGATCGCGCTGGAGGATTCGCCGGTCGAGGCATGGGTGATTCCCGCAAACGAAGAGCTGAACGTCGCGCGCCGGGCGATGAAATTGCTGCGGGGCCAGAGGGGCTAAAGGGGCTCCTCTCCCTGCTGATCCAGCATCTCGTCGACGTCGTAGAGCGACTTTTTGTGCAGAAGCCCGCGGATGACCGCCTGATCGCGGCTGTCGCGTGGCGTCAGCGGCGCGTGCCGTCCGACTTTGAGAAGTTGCTGCGCCTCCTCGAGGTCCAGTTTCAGCACGAGCGCAACGCGCAAGAGCACATCGCGGCTCGGCCTTCGCTGGCCGTTCATGATCTTGAAGCCGGTCGATCGCTCGAGCCGCGCCTGCTCGAAAAGCTGCTGCGTCGACATGTCGCGCTTGCCCATCAGCGCGTTCAGGTAGGACGGGAGCCCCGTCAGCGCGAACGCCCGCGGCGCGTTCAGCGGCTCGTCGCTCTGCCTCAACATGTCGATCGCCCGCATCGTGTTCAGCTCGTCCCTGTCGGCCATCGAAGTTCCCCCTTCCGGTTTTTTGCGGAATTCGACGCGCATTCCCGCTTTTCCTGCCGGCGTTCGCCGAAAAACGTCAAAACCACCGCTTCCTTCGGAAGAACCAGATGCAGAAGACGCACACCGCCGCGCTCAACAGAATCACGAACGCGTAGCCGAGCTCCCAGCGGTATTCCGGCATCTCGAAGTTCATGCCGTACCAGCCGACGATCAGCGAGAGCGGCAGAAACACCGCCGTCAGCACCGTGAATATCTTCATGATCTGGTTCTGCTCGATGTCGATCTGCGCCTGATACGCCTCGCGCACCTGCGTCACGTAGTCGCGCAGGTGCAGCACGAACGCGAGCAGCCACTCGGCGTGCCTGCGCAGCGCCTGAAAGCGCCGAAACTGCTCCGGCGGCAGCGCCCCGGCGAGGTCGTCCGCGAGCTCGCCCGCGACGAGGGCGAACTGCTCGTAGTGCCGCTTCATCGAAAGCAGCTTCCTGCGCA
>MWAC01000267.1 GCA_002068815.1 Firmicutes bacterium ADurb.Bin467
GCCGGAGGGGTCGATGTAGCCCTCGCACCGCCCTGCAGCACCCCCGCGAGGCCGCCGTCAAAGGGCGCCGCGCGTCAGAAGCACCGCCGCCAGAAGCGGGAACGAAGGCAATGATAACGCAGTATTTCTCCAAGAACAACAAAAGAAAGCGCTCCGCCCGGGCGCGCTTTCCGTTTAGAAACTCTTCCCTATTCCTCCCCGCTCTCCGCGCAGGAGCAGTTGTCCCCCTCGTCCTCCTCCTCGGCCTCGGCGCGGGCGACGCAGACGACCTTACAGTTCTCCTGGACGCGCATGATGCGCACGCCCTGCGTGTTGCGGCCGAGCGTCGAGACGGCGCTGACGGGGGTGCGAATGACGGTTCCGTCGTCGGTGATGATCAGGATGTCCTCGTCCTCGGAGACGAGCAATTGACCGGCGAGCAGGCCGTTCTTTTCGGTCAAATTCATCGCCTTGATGCCCTTGCCGCCGCGGCCCTGCACGCGGTACTCCTCGATCTCGGTGCGCTTGCCGTAGCCGAGCTCGGTGATCGAGAGCACCTGCGCGCCGACCTCGACGATCGACATCGCGACGACCTCGTCGTCCTCGTCCAATTCGATCGACTTGACGCCCATCGCGGCGCGCCCGATCGGGCGCATGTCGGTCTCCTCGAAGCGAATCGCCATGCCGCGCCGGGTGCCCAGCAGCACGTCGCGGGTTCCGTCGGTCAGCGCGACGCCGATGAGATCATCATCTTCGCGCAAAACAATTGCGATCAATCCCGAGCGCCTAAGGTTCACAAACTCCGAGAGCTCGGTGCGCTTGATGGTGCCCTTCCGGGTCGCCATGATCAGGTAGTGCCCCGCGACCTTCTCGGCGGGCACCGGCAGCATCGCCTGCACCTTCTCGCCGCCCTCGAGCTGCAACAGGTTCACGATCGCCGTGCCGCGCGCGGTGCGCCCGGCCTCGGGAATCTCGTAGCAGTTCAGCTGGTACGCGCGGCCGCGGTTTGTAAAGAACATGATCGGGTCGTGCGTCGAGGTGACGTAGAGCTGCTCGACGAAGTCCTCCTCGCGCGTGGCGGTGCCGATGATCCCCTTGCCGCCGCGCCGCTGCGCGCGGTAGGTCGCCTTCGGCAGGCGCTTGACGTAGCCGTAGTGCGTCAGCGTGATCACCATGTCCTCCTCCTGGATCAGATCGAGCATGTCGATCTCGCCGTCGAGCGCCGAAATCTCGGTCCTGCGGCCGTCGGAGAAACGCTGCCGAATCTCGAGGATTTCGGACTTTACGATGTCGAGCACCATGCGCTCGCTCTCGAGCACCTGCCGGTAGTAGGCGATCAATTTTTGCAGCTCTGCGAACTCCTCCTCGACCCTCTCGCGCTCGAGGCCGGTCAGCCGCGCGAGCCGCATGTCGAGTATCGCCTGCGCCTGCTTTTCCGACAGCCCGAACTTCTCCGTCAGCCCGGCCTTCGCCTCGGGGATCGTCCGGGACGCGCGCAGAAGAGCGATGACCTCGTCGATGTGGTCGAGCGCGATCAGCAGGCCCTCCAGGATGTGGCTGCGCGCCTCGGCCTTGTCGAGCTCGTAGCGCGTGCGGCGGCGGATGACGTCCTCCTGATGCTTGAGGTAGTGGAAGATCGCCTGCTTCAAGGACAGTATCTTCGGCTCGCCGTCGACCAGCGCAAGCATGATCGCGCCGAACGTGTCCTGCAGCTGCGTGTGCTTGTACAGGTAATTCAATACGACGTTCGCGTTCACGTCGCGCTTCAATTCGATCACGATGCGCATGCCGCTGCGATCGCTCTCGTCGCGTATGTCGGAGATGCCGTCGACGCGCTTCTCGTGCACGAGTTCCGCGATCTTCTCGATCAGCCGCGCCTTGTTGACCATGTAGGGGATTTCCGTCACGACGATGCGCTGGCGGTTGCCGGCCATCTCCTCGATCTCGCTCTTCGCGCGCACGACGATGCGGCCGCGGCCCTCGTGGTACGCGTCGTAGATGCCGCGCCGGCCGAGGGTCACGCCGCCGGTCGGGAAGTCCGGCCCCTTGACAAACTGCATCAATTCGTCGATCGAGCAGTCCGGGTGGTCGATCATGTGGACGACGCCGTCGATCACCTCGCCGAGATTATGAGGCGGTATGTTCGTCGCCATGCCGACCGCGATGCCGGAGGAGCCGTTCACCAGCAGGTTCGGGAAGCGGGACGGCAGCACCTCCGGCTGCATCAGCGTCTCGTCGAAGTTCGGGTAGAAGTCGACGGTCTCCTTGTCGAGGTCGCGGATCATCTCCATCGAGAGCTTCGAAAGCCGGGCCTCGGTGTATCGCATCGCGGCCGCGCCGTCGCCGTCGACGGAGCCGAAGTTGCCCTGCCCCTCGACGAGCAGCCCGCGCGTCGAGAAGTCCTGCGCCAAACGCACCATCGCGTCGTAGACGGAGCTATCTCCGTGCGGGTGATATTTACCCAGGCAGTCGCCGACGATACGCGCGCTCTTACGAAACGGCTTTTCCGGCTGTAAGCCCAGCTCGTCCATCGAATAAAGGATGCGCCTGTGCACGGGTTTGAGGCCGTCTCGCACGTCCGGCAGGGCGCGGTTGACGATGACGGCCATCGCGTAGGACATGAACGACCGCTTTAAATCTTCCTCGATGTCGATCGGCGTGAGATTGCCGATGTTCAGTTCCTCAGACATATCCCGCGCCTCCTTTAAATGTCAAGGTCCGCGACGAGCTTGCAGTTTTGCTCGATGAACTCGCGCCGGGGCTCGACCTGATCGCCCATGAGCAGCGTGAACATCTCGTCGGCGGCGATCGCGTCCTTCATCTCGACGCGGTACATGCTGCGCGTCTCGGGGTTCATCGTCGTCTCCCAGAGCTGCTCGGGGTTCATCTCGCCCAGGCCCTTGTAGCGCTGGATCGAGGGCTTCGCGTCGCGGCCCATGTCGTCGAGCAGCTTCTGCAGCTCCTCGTCCGTGTAGACGTATTTCTCGGATTTTCCGCGGCTCACCTTGTAGAGCGGCGGCCTCGCGATGTAGACGTAGCCATCCTCGATCAACTTCGGCATGTGCCGGTAGAAGAACGTCA
>MWAC01000268.1 GCA_002068815.1 Firmicutes bacterium ADurb.Bin467
GCGCTCGCGGCGATCGTACGCCGCGCGACGGAGTTCTCCCCGGACAACCGGTATCCGAGCGCCGCCGCGATGAAAAGACACCTGCTGAGCGCCGACAGCCGCCGGAGGAAGCGCCCGCTGCGCGCCTTGGCGGCCGCGGCCCTGCTCGTCGCCGCGCTCGCGGCGGGATTTTTCGTCGGCCGATACACGGGCGCCTTCGCCCCGGGTGGCGTCCGCTTCCGGGAGCCGCTGATCGAGGAGGCGGTGCGCCTCCAGCTCGGCAAGGGCGCGGGCGAAGAGCTGACCGCCGCCGACCTGCTGAACGTGCGTGCGATCTACATCTTCGCAAGCGAGGTCTCGCTGTCCGAGGCCGCGTTCGCGGACGGGCTCTCCGGCGAGCGGGCGAACGCCGCGCGCGGGCCGATCGCGTCGATCGAGGACGTCAAGCTGCTTCCGAACCTCGAGTGCCTGTACATAAACCATCAGCAGCTCGCGGACATCGCGCCGGCTGCGGAGCTCAAAAACCTGACCGAGGTCAATCTCCGGCACACGCGGGTGGCCGACATCTCGGCGCTCGCGGGCATGGAGAAGCTGCAGGTTGTGAACCTCTACGACACGGACGTCGAGGACGCCGCGGCGCTCGACATGTGCCCGCGGCTCTCGCGGCTCGAGGTCGGACAGACGCTGATCGCGTCGCTCGACGGGATCGGCGGCGCGGCGACGCTCGAGTCGCTGTCGCTGAGCGGGCTGAAGCTTACGTCTCTGAACGGCATCGAGCGGTTCGCCTATCTCAGGGACATCCACCTCGCGCAGACGGGCTTCGCCGACCTGTCGCCGCTGCTCTCGCTCCCGCGGCTTCAAACGGTCAGGATCGACGAATCGATGCGCGCCGCGGCGGAGGCGATCGCCGGGGGCGCGGCGTTCGCCTTCACCTACTGAATCGCGGACCGGAGGCGTCCCCAAAAATCAACGGAGGCGGGCATAAAAAGCCCGCCTCCGCTTTGTCATTCGCGCTTCAGGGCTGCACCTCGTCAAAGTACCGGTACAGCGACAGCAGTTCCCCGCCCTCGCCCAGCAGCGCGACGCCCCAGTCGACCGGGCCGGCCTCGTTGAAGCGCGCGGTCAGCGTGCCGGGCTCCGCGTCCGGGCTCTCCTCGGCGGCGACGGCCTCGCTGTGGCAGAACACGGCCGCGGCCATGCCCTCCGGGAGCTTGAGCTCGATGGCGACGGCATCGCCGACCTTCGGCGGCATCTCGCCGGAGAACCGCCTTTCGACGACGCCGGAATCCGCCTTCGTCGTAAACGACCAGCCGGTCCTGCCCTCCATCGCGGAGTTGCCGATGCCGTAGTCCGGCGCGACGATCGCGTTCTGCTCAAGCGACACGGTGTACGCCCTGTCGATGTCCAGCGCGTTCCGGAGCCGCACCTCGACGCATATGCCGCCGCCCCAATAGAGCCACCCGAGCATCTCCGCGCCGATCGGGTTCACGGCGACCTGCGCGGCGTCCGAGAGCGGAATCTCCTCGAGCGCCCGCCCGGAGCCCGCCTCGTACACGCGCAGCACCCCGCCGCCCGGCTCGACGTCGGTCCGCGGCAGGTAGATGCGAAGCGCGTCCACCACGCCGTCCGCGTTCGAGTTGTTCAGCGGGTCGAGCACCATGTACCCGAGCTTCTTCGTCAGGTCCACCGGCGGCACGCCCTTGTACGGCTGCGCGGCGGACAGGCCGTCGCTCCACGCGGGAGCCGCCTCGGAAAGCGCCGACAGCGCCGACGGCGTCGGCAGCACCGACAGCGTCGGCAGCACCGACAGCGTCGGCAGCAAGAGCGCCACGATAAGCAACAGAGCGAGTTTCTTCATTCGGCTGCGCCCCCCCATTTGTCATGCGTCGACGGCGGATAATGCCTAGTTCATATACAGTTATTCCACATTATACACGATCTCGTCGAAAGAATCTACATCCGCATACCGCGAAAATCGGGAAATATGACAAAAAGGCCCTTCCCGAGCGAAACGGGAAGGGCGGCTCTCCGGTCAGGCGGCCTCGCCCGGGCGCAGGCGGCGCGCGACGACGACGAAGCGCCCGTCGCCCGTCTGGTAGCTGCAGGTCGACAGCATGAGCAGCTCGTCGCCGAACTCCACGGACACGCCCGTGTCGTAGAGCTTGATCTCGTCGAGCTTCTCCAAAAACGCAGTCATCTGCCGACGGTACTGGATGTTCACGTTGTACTGGAAGCCGCCCTCGCGCGCCTCGTAGTCCCAGGTGTAAAACGCCGCGACGAGCCTGTATTCGCCCTGTCGGAACAGCGTGTCAAACTCGATGATCGGGTGCTTCCTTGCGTAGTCGCTGCTCGCGTAATACTGCAGCCTTCCGAACATCTTGCCGCTCTTCATGTTGTGGCCGCTGATGACGAGGTTCACGCTCGGCGTGAACGGATCGCAGTTCGCGTCGAGTATCAGCTGGCCGTTGTAGTTCTTGCGGCCGAAGAAGTCGCGCGTCATGTAGTACTCCTCGTCGTCGCTCTTGAGCACCGGGTAGTCGATCAGCGTGCCGTCGATCTTGAGCCAGCCGACCAGATCGGCGTTTTGCTCGTACAGCTCCCGGTATTCCGGCAGGATATTCGCCTCGACGAACACGAAGGGCGTCGGGGACGGCGTGGGCGCGGGCGTCGGGGAGGGCGTCGATTCCGGGGTGGCCGACGCAAACTCCGGGATGGCGAGCGTCAGTTCGGGAGCGGCGGCTGTGAAACCCGGGGCGGCGGGCGTCAGTTCGGGAGCGGCGGCTGTGAAACCCGGGGCGGCGGGCGTCAACCCCGGGGCGGGCGTGGGCGTC
>MWAC01000269.1 GCA_002068815.1 Firmicutes bacterium ADurb.Bin467
CCGCCGAGGCCGCGAAGCTGACCGGATTGAAGCCCGGCACCGCCGTCGCCGTCGCGAACGTCGACGCGCACGTGTCGCTGCCGCCGGCGGGACTCACCGAGGCCGGCAAGATGCTGATGATCATGGGGACCTCCACCTGTCACATCATGTTGGGCTCCGAGGAGCACATCGTGCCCGGCATGTGCGGCGTCGTCGAGGACGGCGTCATCCCGGGGCTGATGGGCTACGAGGCCGGCCAGAGCTGCGTCGGCGACCACTTCAACTGGTTCGTCGACAGCTGCGTGCCCATCGACTACGCGACCGAGGCCGCGAAGCGGAACGTGGACCTGCACCGGTTCCTGACCGAGAAGGCCGAGACCTTGAAACCCGGCGAGAGCGGGCTGCTCGCGCTCGACTGGTGGAACGGCAACCGCTCCGTGCTCGTCGACGTCGACCTGACCGGCATGATGCTCGGCATGACCTTGACGACGAAGCCCGAGGAGATGTACCGCGCGCTCATCGAGGCGACCGCGTACGGCACCCGCATCATCATCGACACATTTGAGAAAAACGGCGTCAACATCGACCAGCTGTTCGCCTGCGGCGGCATCTCGAAGAAGAACCCGTTCGTGATGCAGGTGTACGCAGACGTGCTGAACCGCGAGATACGCATCGCGCGCTCGCTGCAGACGCCGGCGCTGGGCTCCGCGATGTTCGGCGCGGTCGCGGCCGGAGGCGAAAAGGGCGGCTACGACTCGATCGTCGACGCCGCGCGCGAGATGGGCGGGGTCGACGAGCTCTACTACCGCCCGAACCCCGAGAACGTGAAGGTCTACGAGAAGCTCTACCGCGAGTATGTGATCCTGCACGACTACTTCGGGAGGGGCGGGAACGACGTGATGAAGCGATTGAAGGACATCAAGGAAGAGCAGAGGTCATAACAAAAATGCCGCCCGAAAGGGCGGCATCGACGTCGAAGGAGCTATTCTCCCGTCACTTCCTGCTCGATCTTGAGCACCCGGTTGTACTTCGCCGTTCTCTCGGCCCGCGCGGGCGCGCCGGATTTCAAAAACTCCGCGTTGACCGCGGTCGCGATGTCGGCGATGGCGCTCGACTCGGTCTCGCCGCTTCGATGCGAAAGCACGACGCGGTAGCCGGCGCTGCGGGCGAGGTTGATCGCGTCGAGCGTCTCCGAGAGCGTGCCGATCTGGTTGGGCTTGACCAAAATCGCGTTCGCGGCGCGCTTCGCGATGCCGCGCGAGAGCCTCTCCGGGTTCGTCGTGAACAGGTCGTCGCCGACGATCATCGCGCGCCGGCCGAGCCGGGCGGTGATCTCCGCGAAGCCGTCGAAGTCCTCCTCGCCAAGCGGGTCCTCGATCGAGACGATCGGGTATTTCTCGGAGAGCGCCTGGAAGTAGTCGATCAGCTCCCCGGTCGTCATGGCGGTGCCGCGCTTCGGGAGCGCGTACCCGCCGTCCTTCTGCCACTCGCTCGCCGCGGCGTCGACCGCGAGCGAGACGTCGCGCCCCGGCGCGTAGCCGGCGGCGGCGATCGCGTCGACGAGCAGCTTGAGCGCGTCCTCGTCCCTCTCGAGGCTCGGCGCGAAGCCGCCCTCGTCGCCGACCGCGGTCGAGAGCCCCTGCTTTTTCAAAAGCGCCTTCAGGTGCTGGTAGACCTCCACGCCCATCTTCATCGCGTCGCGGAAGGTCTTCGCGCCGACGGGAACCAGCATGAACTCCTGTATGTCTATGTTGTTGTCCGCGTGCGCGCCGCCGTTCAGGACGTTGAGCATCGGGATCGGCGAGCTGCCGCCGACCAATCCCCCGAGGTGCCGATACAGCGGTATGCCCAGCGCGTTCGCGGCCGCGTACGCCGTCGCGAGCGAGACGGCGATCAGCGCGTTGCCGCCGAGCCGCTCCTTGTTGGCCGTTCCGTCGAGCGCGAGCATCGCCGCGTCGATCCGGCGCTGGTCGCGGGCGTCGAGCCCCTTGAGCGCCGGCGCGATCTCGGCATGGATGCCCTCGATCGCCTTTAAGACGCCCTTGCCGCCGTACGCCTTGCCGCCGTCGCGCTTCTCGTGCGCCTCGTGGGCGCCCGTCGAGGCGCCGGACGGCGCGGACGCGACGCCGATCGCCCCGGACGAGAGCCGGACTTCCGCCTCGATCGTGGGCGTTCCGCGCGAGTCAAAGATCTGCCGTGCGCGAACGGATTCGATGATTGTCATGGTTTCCACTTCCTTTCGTGCGGTTTCCCGCGTCTGGTCGTATTTTCGGAAGCTTTCAACGGTATTATAAACACAATTCCGGCGCTTTATTATTAAGTTGTCTTTGCTTTTCCAAGAATTGCTTGACCGGGCGCGCCCACAGCGGTTATAATATACCAAAGGCAATTTGTCAAGCCCAAAAAGCCCCGAGGAGGGTTCTTTCATGTATCTGGATCACCGCGTGATGGCGAAAATTTCCCGAATCCTGGAGCAGATCGACATGAGCGCGCTTCTGATGGACGCGAGCGGCACGGTCGTGCTGCCCGAGGGCGACCATCGCCAGCTGACGCTTCCCGACCAGCTCAAGAAGGACCCGACGACGCCGATGGTCTACGGCGGCGTGACGCTCGTGGGCACCGAGGAGAACCAGCCGCTGTTCATCTGCCTGCACGGGGATTCCCCGGAGGTCAAGAGCTGCGCGGTGCTCTGCTCGGAGCTGATCAACATGCTGCTTCGGGTCGACATCGGCCACGCGACGCGCGAGCAGGCGGCGAGGCTGATGCTGCGCGGCGAGGTCGAGGGCGCGGAGCTCGAGTCGCTCGCGGCCGAGCACGGCATACCGCTCGAGCGGAACCGCTGCGTGTTGTACTTCTACTTCGCCGAGACCGAGACCGACGCCGCGACCGCGATCCTCGAGGGCGTGTTCGACCCGGAGGCCGACGTGCTGGCCGAGGTCGGCAGGCACTCGCTCGCGCTTCTGAAGGCCGTCGACGACCCGGTCAACTTCGACGAGCTCGGCCAGCTCGCCGCGGCGGTCGAGAACACGTTTTTGATGGA